>CAJQLK010000043.1 GCA_905479165.1 uncultured Flavobacteriales bacterium
TGGATTTAGCTCCATCTAAAATTGATATAGGATTATTAACTGCAGAGTACATTGAAAATAATGCATCAGATGCAAAAACTTTTTTAACAGATAAATTAAGCCATATAATTGGGAAATCAGCTTCAGTAAACAAAGCAAAAGATGTTATCCTTTATGGTTTTGGAAGAATAGGAAGATTAGCAGCAAGAGAGCTAATAAAACAAGCAGGAAAAGGACAACAATTAAGGTTAAAAGCAATTGTTGTAAGAAAATTAACCGATGCTCAAATTGCAAAAAGAGCTGACTTATTAAGAACAGACTCAGTACATGGCGCTTTTAAAGGTGTGGTTGATGTTGATTTACTTAACCAATCTATAATTGTAAATGGTCAAGTAATTAAATTTATTGATGGAGAAAACCCTGAAGAAATTGATTATACTCTACATGGTATTAATGATGCATTATTAATAGACAATACTGGTGCTTTTACTGACAAAGAAGCTTTAGCACGTCATTTACAAGCAAAAGGAGTTAGTAAAGTTTTATTAACAGCTCCAGGAAAAGGAATACCTAATATAGTTTACGGAATTAATTCTTCAAATATTGATGTTGATGCTACAGATATTTTCTCAGCAGCTTCTTGCACAACTAATTGTATTGCTCCTATCTTACACATAGTTGAAAATAAATATAATGTAGTAAAAGGTCACTTAGAGACTGTTCATTCATATACAAATGATCAGAATCTATTGGATAATATGCATAAAAAACCAAGAAGAGGTCGTTCAGCTGCAATAAATATGGTAATTACTTCAACCGGTGCAGGAAAAGCAGTTACTAAAGTAATCCCATCTTTGAAAGGAAAATTATCTGCAAATGCAGTTCGTGTTCCTACACCAAATGTTTCATTAGCTATTTTAAAATTAACACTTGATAAAGAGACTTCTATTGATGATATGAATGCAACTATGAGAGATGCAGCATTGAAAGGAAACTTAGTGAATCAAATTAACTATCAAGTTGACCCAGATTTAGTTTCTACTGATATTATAGGAAATACTTGTTGTTCAATTTATGATAGTAATGCAACTATATGTACTGAAGAAGGAAAAGATGTAGTTCTTTACATTTGGTATGATAATGAGTTTGGATACACTAAACAGGTTATCAGATTAGCAAAGCAGATTGCTAAAGTTAGAAGATTAACCTATTACTAAATATAAAAAGTTATGAAGTTAAATAACCAAACGTTTTTAGCATACAAACTTTTTAACTCATCATTTACAGGCCTATCGATTGGCATCTTATTTACAATTTACAAACCTTTAGATCCTTCAATTTACTCCATAGGTGGAATGGTTTTAGCTGGAGCAATGCTAGTAATTGCAAAATTCTATGAGAAACTGCTAAATATTAAAAGTTTCTTTCAGATTTCCTTATTAGTTGAGGTAGTGATGCTTTTAACAATTATTACTTTTTTACTTTTACAGTACACCCTAACCTCTGCCCTTTTAATCTATATAGGATACCAACTGACTTTTATTTTTGGTGGGTATTTAGTACGAGCAGAGACTTTAGTTGCCAAAAATAAAGAGTTACTTGGAAAGATTGACATAAATAAACAGATCGGTTATTTAGTAGGTTTAGGAGCTTCATTTTTATTCTACAAAGTATTAGAATATGGCTTTGAAATTAATGAGTCTCAAACCCAAATAAGTATACTTCACTACTTTTTAATATCATTGCAAGCTTTTATTATACTTTTGCTTATAAGAAGTTTTTCAAAAGAAAATTGATGTCCGATTTTAAGTTTAAACAATTTGAAGTTGCACAAGATAGATCTGCAATGAAAATTGGAACTGATGGCGTTTTACTTGGTTCATGGTCAGATTTAGAAAATTCAAGGAATATCCTTGATATAGGATGCGGTACTGGATTAATTTGTTTAATGGCTGCTCAAAGAAACTCATCATCACTTATTAAAGGGATTGAGCTTGAAATCAATGCTTTTAAACAAGCAACTGAAAACTGTAAAAAATCCAAATGGAGTAATAGAATTTCGATAATTCATTCTTCATTACAATCTTTTAATCCAAGTTCAAAATTTGATTTAATTATCAGTAATCCTCCATTTTTTAGTGGCTGTACCAAATCTAAATATTCAGAAAGAAATCTTGCTAGAAATACTCACACGCTCCCTTTTAAATATTTAATTAAAAAATCAAAAGCACTACTGGAAAAAAATGGCAAGTTAATTATAATCATTCCGTTTGATAGCAAAACTAAATTCTGTGATTTAGCAAATAAGAATAATTTATTTCTAAATAAAATTTGCTTTATAAAAGGAAATATTTCTTCTCAAATAAAAAGAATAATGATGGAGTTTTCTTTTGCAAAATCAGAACTGATTAAGCAAGAACTAACTATTGAAGTTGACAGGCATCAATACACAAAGGAGTACATTAGTCTTTGTAAGGATTTCTATTTAAACATGTAAATCTCAATTATTCTCACCATCTGATTTAGCTTGATTAATAATATGTTCTATTAGCATATCCTCTCTGATATTTATAGGATCATATTCTGTTTTTAAATTGTTGTCCCACAGCTTAGCCATAGTTTGCCAAAAAAAAGCGTTAAACCTACCTCTATAAGATTTAACTATTTCATAGGAAGTTGTTTTTGTTTCTCTATAAATTAGTTTTACTAAAATTTTTCCCTCAGACATTGTTAAGTTTTTAAGTCTATCCGTATATTCCTCTTTTACCCATTTAGCATAATCCTTAGTATATCGTTTTTTATGTCTTCTTTTGGGAATAGTATCTAATCCTAATTGAATTGAGTTTAATTTTTCTTTAGCTAAAACTGCATAAGGATACACTTTTAAAATTCTTCTTTTAAGAATGAGATATTGGTTTTTTTCCATTATGTTTTTAAATTCTAAAATTTTAACTTCAGAAATATCAGAGATGAATATGGTATCATGATTTAAAATTTTAAAATCAGTAACTATAACTTTTTCCTGACCAAGGACAACTAACGAAAGAAATGGTAAAATAAAAATCAAGAAAAATCTCATGCAACAAATATATACAGAAAAGCCATTTATTATAACTAATATGTAATTTTGTCTTGATGATTACAAATATACAACTTCAAGTGCTACCAGAAGTGGCTGCAAATCCTGAATTACTTTTAAAAGTAGTTTCTGAAAAAACAAATACAAAAAAAAATAATATCCAGCATATTGAGATTATAAAAAGATCAATAGACGCAAGACAAAGGATTACAAAAATAAATCTGAAATTAGATGTTTATATTGATGAAAAATTTATTAAAAAGGAAGAAGATATTCCTAATTATAAAGATGTAAGTAAAGCAGATGAAGTAATAATTATTGGGTCTGGTCCTGCAGGACTATTTGCCGCTTTACAGCTTATTGAAACAGGAAAAAAACCAATAATATTAGAAAGAGGGAAAGATGTACAAAGTAGAAGACTTGACTTAGCTAAACTCACAAAAGAACATATAGTTAATGAAGATTCAAACTACTGCTTTGGTGAAGGTGGTGCAGGCACTTATTCTGATGGAAAACTATATACTCGCTCCAAAAAAAGAGGTGATGTAAATAAAATACTAAATATATTGGTACAGCATGGTGCAACTGAAAATATAAGAATTGAAGCTCATCCTCATATTGGTACAAATAAACTACCTAAGATCATTAAGTCCATAAGAGAAACAATTATTGAATATGGTGGAAAACTAATGTTTAATAGTAGAGTCATAGACATCAATGTTAAAAATAATGCAGTAACAGGAATTGAATTACAGGACGGAACATTAATAGATGCTCCTAAAATAATACTTGCAACTGGGCATTCAGCAAGAGATATTTTTGAGTTACTGCATAAAAAAGAAATAGAAATAGAGGCTAAGGCTTTTGCTTTAGGAATTAGAGTGGAACATACTCAGGAATTAATTAACAAAATACAATACAAATGTGGGTCAAGGGGAGAATATTTACCTCCTGCCCCATATTCCATTGTACAACAAGTAAACGGAAGAGGAGTATATTCATTCTGTATGTGTCCTGGTGGTATAATTGCTCCTTGCGCAACAAACCCAGGTGAAGTAGTTACAAATGGATGGTCACCTTCAAGAAGGGATTATAAAACTTCTAACTCTGGAATTGTAGTAGAATTAAAAGTAGAGGATTTTAAAAAATATGCTGACAAAGGACCACTTGCTGGAATGTATTACCAAAGAGAAATAGAACAAGCTTCTTGCAAACTAGCAGGGGGAACTCAAAAAGTACCTGCACAAAGATTAGTAGATTTTACAATTAACAAACAGTCATCTAATATACCAGATACTTCTTATTTTCCTGGAACAACTTCATCTAAAATATGTGATATTTTACCTGATTATGTAAATACCAATCTACAAGAAGGGTTTAGACAATTTGGCAAACAAATGAATGGATATCTAACTAATGAAGCTGTAGTTCACGCACCTGAAAGTAGAAGCTCTTCACCTGTCAGAATTCCTAGAGATAGAAAAACATATCAGCATCCACAAATAAAAGGATTATTCCCTTGTGGTGAAGGCGCAGGTTACGCTGGAGGAATTATCTCTGCTGCTATTGATGGGATCAAATGTGCAGAGAAATGTTAATTTAATTATGAAAAAATACACTTTTGTCGGTAAGAATTGATTACTTTAAACAAATGTTAACGTAAAAATAATAATGATACTTTAACTGTAATCTTCATTAAAAGCAAAAAATGATAGAAGCATTTTTAATATTTTACTGAGAAACGATAAACTTATTTACTAGATAAACATGCCCAATAACTATTAAGTTTATTATAATTACGTAGAACGGCCACTCCCCTATTAAAAAAATATGATTTACAATTGGTTTTTCTATTAAAAACATGTAATTCGCTCCAGTAGAAAAATTGAAGATTAACAATATCATAATAGTAATCTGATTTCTTAGTAACGTTTTCCACCAAGAATTAAATCGGCACCTCATATTATGTATAATATGTAAATATAAAGGTATAAAAACTATACCTGCATGTAAAAAGTAGAATTCAAAATAGAACCATGGTGAATTTCCTATTGTTAGAACTGGAGTTATGATAGCATACAATCCTGCTAGTGATGCAATAAATATCATCCATTCAAACATCCATTGTTTTTTATTTATTAAAACAATTATTCCAATGATTAAGGAAATATAACAAATTTGAAAAGGTAAATTTTGTAATAAATTCCAAGTATTATTATTAATTGCAATTACATTAGTAATTATATATATAAAAGATAATAAGAATGCAAAAACATAAGATGAGTAAGCTTTAACTTGATTGCTTTTGCCTTTTAAAGTAACTAAAATAACAATAATTGTAAATACAGAAGATAGCAATCCAAACCACCAAACTGATGTAAACATTTCAATAGGAATATGCTTTGTCAATTTATCTTAGAATCAACTTATAGTTAACAATACTTTTATCTGACTCAAGTTCAATAAAATATATTCCTTTAGCAAAAGGTGATATATCAATCTTGATAGTAGATTTACGATTAGTTTTTTCTACCACCTTTTTAGCTACAATTTCTCCAAGTACATTATATAATTTCACTTTTGTATTTTCTAAAATATTTGCAAATTCAATATTTACAATTCCAGTTGTTGGATTAGGATAAATATTAAAACTACTAGCAAACAAATTATCTATAAGAGAATGAGTTACAGTGTAAAAAACAGTATCACTTACACAATCATTAGCGTCAGTTGAAATCATCCAGTAATCTCCAGATCCATTAATTTGAATAGAAGAAGTAGTATCTAGTGTATTCCATAAGTAAGAAGATGGATTTCCTAAAAGGGTATTTGCTTGTAATACATTATTGTTTAAAATGATTCCAACTTCAAGATATGTCAAACTAACCTCTGTTGAAACGACACTGTCACAACTATTAGTCGAACTTAAAGTATCTATATAGTTTCCTGCTGTATTATAAGTATTCGATCCAACTGAAACTGAATCCCCATCACATAAACTAACATAATTGTAATAAAAAGTTGGTGGCAATACAGTAAGTAATGTATTTACTACGCTATCACAACCATTTGCAGTTTGCAATACATCAAAATAAGAGCCAGGTGCATAATAAGTATTTGAACCTATATTATATACTTCATCTTGGCAAATAGTTTGATTATTTGTAACTGTTAAAGGAGTTGAAAAAACTACTAAATCAGTAATTATGATACTATCACACCCACTAATACCAATAGTATCCATATATATGCCTGTAGTAGTGTAATAATTATTCCCAACTTGAATTCCTTGTCCACTGCACAAATTAAAGTTTTGAAAGTACTGTACTGCTGCACCAACGATTAAATTTGTAGTTAATATACTATCACATCCATTCGTTGTAAGAAATGAATCAATATAAGTTCCTTGATTAGTATAAGTATTATAACCAATAACAATACTATCTCCATTACAAATAGAAATATTTTGTATTAAATTTGTAGCATTATTAATTGTTGCCTTAACTTCTTTGACACTAGAAAAACAAGATTGTCTTTTAACTTCTAAATCATAAAAAAAGTAATAATACCCATAAGGATTTGTACTTGCGCTTGATTGTGTGATTGATAATAAATTATCAAAATTATATGGATAATTTGCACCATTACTATTTCTATATAAACCACTGTTTTGAAGTGCACCAGCAGCAACACCAAGCTGCATATCATTACCTATTGGAACATCAAAATTTAGAATTACTTGTTGCTGGCCAGCAATAACATTTAGTATCGTATCATCAATAACTACACCGTTACTATTTCTTAATTCAAAAAGAATTGTATTGGAGGACTCAGCATAAATAATAGATGACTTAATTACACATTCTTTTGAGGCATTAAAGACTAAATATTGATCATTATTAAAATACGCTCCATTTCCAATTGAATTGTTTATTGCACCACCATTTATAGTATTAAATTGGAATTCTGATTGCACATAATATGATGTTGTCATATTAATTATAGGAGTAGAAAAAGAATTACCAGTATCTAATAAATTTTGTAAACTTGGATCATCATACCAATGTACAATTCCAGAATTTGAATTAACAAACAAATCAAAGCTTGAAGCTCCACATGATGTGTCATTAACAGCTTCTAAAGACAAATCAAGTATAGTAATTGCATTATTTATAACTAAACTGTCTGAACCAAATGCATTAGTGACTTTTAATTTTACCGTATAAGTTCCTGCATTAGAATAAGTATGTATCGGGCTTTGACTAATAGAAGTATTACCATCACCAAAATCCCATTGCCATGATATTGGACCATTACTAGATAAGTCAGTAAATGCTATTGTGGAATTACAACTCAAACTATCACTAAAATTAAAAGAACTTACTGGAGGAGAACTTGGAAAAGTACAACTCCAATCAACTGCAAAACCAGCTTCTTCTAAACCGCCATCTGATTCTAATAAAATAGTAACTGAACCACCACTTGAAGTAATAACACCAGGACTGCCTGTTAACACATTACAGTATTGGCCTAATGATGTTGCTGTTGCATCAGGACCATCAAATATTTCAAGATAATCATAATCACATGTAGAAGAACCATTACTTGGCTCTTCAACATCAAAGAACGAAAAATTTAAAGTTATTTGATTACTACCCGAAGGTGAAATAGTCATAGAAGAACTACTTGAAGGATAATAGGCACCATTAGGACCGCCAACATCATATAATGTTCCATTACACATGCTAAGTGTTCCATTACCGGAATTTGGCAATGTAATAATACAAGGATTATTTGGATCAATGCTAATAATTTGCTGCTTAATCACACTATCAGTACCTAAAGGTCCATTAGCAATTAATGACACTGTAAATGTTCCATAATTAGTGTAAGTATGTGTAGGATTAGCCAATATACTTGTATTACCATCTCCAAAATCCCAATAATATGAATTAGAGTAATATGAATTATTTATAAAACTTACACTTGCAGGTAAAATACAAAAAATTGAATCAGTATAAGAAAAATCTGCAGTTGGAGGTGAAGTGATATCAAGACCTATACTCCATAAACCTCTACCATAAGTTGCTGCAAATAATGTGTTTGACTGATGTTGCATTTCAAGTTCATTCACTATAACATTAGGTAGTGAATTTTGATTAAACGGATTCCAACTACTAACTGTTGAGTCAATAGTCCAAACACCCAAATCTGTTCCAATATAAACGGTTTCAGCAGTATTTCCTTTATCTATCTCAATACAATTAACAGGTACATTTGGTAGGGAATACGATATATTATTCCAACTATTACCTCCATCCAAACTTTTATATACTTTTTCTCCAGAAGTATAACCGGAAAGAGTTACCCAAACTATATCCTCATCATTTGGATTTACAAGTATATATGTAATAGATTTATTTGGTAAACCATTATTATCAATTTGACTCCAACTGCCCCCACCATTAGTAGTTCTAAACATATCTGAACCATCACTAATATAAATTCTATCTGCATCCGATTTTGATAGACCTATCTCATCTATTCTATTACCATTAGTTTGATTATTAGTTATCTGATTCCATGAATTCCCTCCGTCAGTACTTTGCACTAACTCATCATAACCTATATAAATAATATTTGGATTATTTTTATCTAATTCATATGGTGTTTCCCATGCACCATTACCAGTACTAATTGTAGAAAAACCATTACCTCCATTTGTAGATTTCCTGACATCACCATAATAAAGTGCACCATACATTATATTAGAGTTTGTATAATCAATAATACACTCCATACCATCTCCACCAATTACCGCATCCCAAGTTGTATTTGTTTTTAAAAATGTACCATTATCTTGAGAACCAGTAATTACCTTATCTTGTACTGTTTGTGACACTCCTAAACTATAAAACTGAGTAATATGAAGACCATCAGATATATCAGTCCAATTATTACCGTTATCATTAGAAAAATAAAGTCCTCCATCATTACCTGAATAGATATAGTTGTTTAAAGGATTATATTTTATCATATGCTCATCAGCATGCATGTATGTTGTTCCACTAGCACCATACCAATGAGTATTAATATTCCAACTCTGACCGCCATCAGTAGATTTCCAGCAATTTACTCCTCCAACAAATAATACATCTTCATCAATAGGAGATACTGCAAATGCTAGATCATACCATGCTTGTCCTCCATTATCTGAACCATCATAATCCCAACCTAATAAATTTGGACTATTAGATTGCAGTGTCCATGTCTGACCTTCATTAGTAGATTTATAAACTGCATAGAATCCATTGTCAATACCTCCAAACATTGCATAAACAACCTGTGGATTATCTATTGTAACTGCAACACAAGCTCTTACAACATCTCCAGTAGAAGGTAACCCAGAGCCTGTCTGACTCCAGGTAACCCCATTATCTGTAGATTTATATATTGAAGTATTACCTTTAGAAGCTCCATAAATAATACTATTATTTGTAGTGTGAAATTCTATATCTGTCATATTAATCCCAGAATACGTCTGATTGAATGAGATGCCAGCATCAACTGATCTATAAATACCATTACTAGTTGCTACAATTACTATATCTGTATTTGTTGGGTCAATTAATACTCTATTACCTTTAAACTGATTTACTACATTAAATGATAAACCCGTAGAATTAAATGTATTTCCACCATCTAAAGATTTCATTAAACCATAAGAATAAGTATCTCCTCCATCCCTATCACCTGTTATAACGTAAATATGATCTGGATTATTTGGGTTAATAGCTATATCAGAAACACCTAAATTTGTCAGAAAATCTGTGCTTGTTTGCCAAGTTTGGCCTCCATCATCTGTTTTCCATAAGCCTCCTGCAGGTGCTCCAATGAATAATATATTTGCATCTGTAGGATGAAACGCCACAGTATTAACTCTACCTATACCTCTCTTATCACCGTTAGACTGTAGAGGGACATCATTAGGGCCAACTTGTGTCCAAGTACTGTTTGGTAACATATTAGAATTATTATAATCTTCAAGCTTATTAAATTCTTCTAGTAAAATCTCAGGTCGAATTATTCCATCTGGATAAACACGAGGTGCTATAAAATTTTCCCACCTCTTAAACTGTTTCCAACCTTTTCCTTTTTCAATAGTTTTATTCTCCCAAAATTCTTCAAATTCTTGTTGAGTTTCATAAAAATTCACTGTTGGATCTTGCATTTTATCAATCCAACTCTGAGAGAAAACAAAAGAAGGTATTAGAAATAAATAAAGTAACTTTTTCATATTTAGGAATTATTTAGTAAAAACTATCTTTTCTATAGTACCATCACTATAAATATAAAGCAAAGTAGTTTTATCGACCATCTCATCAACATTAACTACTCTACCCAATAAATCAGTAATTTTTACTAAATCAGGTTTTATTCCCTTTAAATTATCAATTGATGTTGTAGTAGAAGCAACTTCATAAAGGATTAAATCATCAATTGCAGCTTCAACCAAACTTCCTCCATCAAGGTTTTGACCCAAACGCAAACTATCAGAGGCAATAAACTTAAGTTGGATATTATTTGTTAAATTTACATAATCCGAAACTCTAAATGCAAATTTTCTCCAGCTAATATCAGAGCTTTTATTATTCTCAACATAATGCCAATTTACTCCATCATCAGTAATAAGCACTTGCCACCAATCCGCTCCAGGATTTGCACCACTTGCAGGGCTATTTGTGTACCATCTATAATAAGAGAAAGCAGGATTAGTGTATGAAGTTAAATCATAATATGGCGATAATAAAGTTGTATGACCTCCATCAACATCATTAGTTCCTAATCCATCATTTATTGATGCTGCATTGCCAGTAAAAGCACATTGAAAACCTCCTAAAGTGTGCTGAGCATCAGTCTGGCAAATTGTTGAAGGATCAGAAGGGTCAGCAAACGAACCTATTGGAGAACCTATCTCCCATATTCCTGTAGTAGCATTATCACTAATTGTACCTGTCTGCCAAAAACCAAAACTAAAGTCAAAATCTTCTTCTTCTGACAATTCATAACCTACTAAAATAAAATATGGTAAATTGGCATTGTTAACTGGCGCTAAATTTGCCGCAACTGGTGTAACTGCTGATTCGTTTCCATAGTTATCAGTTAATGAGATGTAGTAAGCAACTATAGTTCCATTTGGTTGTGAAGGAATAGTTGTTGTAAATGAAGATGTACCACTCATTGGCATATTATTCCAAGAGTTAGCATCATTCAATCTGTAGTAACAATCAGCAGAACCCAAAGCCCAAGGATAAGTAATACCTACACTTGCACTGATATTGATACCAGTATTTCCAGCTGCAACACTCACGGGGTTATGTGAGATAGCTGCATTAGAAAGCAGTGTAATACCGTGTAGTGCAAAGGCACTTACAATTGCAGCATCGTTAGGAGTTCCATTTGTTAAATTAGCATCATTATCATCAGCATAAAGCACTTCAAGTAGAATATCTGTATAAATAGAACCCTCATCACCATCAGGTCCATCAATTCCACTATCATAAGTATATTTAAATAAATCAAGCATTTGGGACATACTGCCAAAATTTAGATATAAATCCCAAAATGCACCTGCAATAATTTCCCCATCAGCATGCACCTCTCCTACCAAATCCTGAGGATAGACTTTTCTATCTTGATCATATCTTCTTACAAATCCTGTAGGGTCATTGTCATAAAAGCCTATTCCAAGAATAGGTGATACCGATAAGGATAATGCCCAGATATCTGCATACCCTTCATTTAAGCCTCCATTCTGCATACCTCCACTCCAGGACGTTCCATTATATCTATTTCCATTAATTG
>CAJQLK010000044.1 GCA_905479165.1 uncultured Flavobacteriales bacterium
CGCTTACCAATGGAGTGTTTTAAAATCCGTTAAATCCAACGATATTAAAGTTTGCCCAAAATATTTATAATGAGAAAGTTGTTTTTTATTTTTGTTTTACCACTTAGTCTTCTTGCTCAACAGGATTTTAAAATTGAACCATTAGATGGCCATGTAAATACATTTGGTGCAGAACTTAACTTTATTCAAATCAATGATACTTTAGCTTTTTATACTTCAATTCAAGATAAGGGGGGTTATCAATCATCAATCTACTTTACAATAAAAAGGAATAAAAAGTGGGGGCAAAGAAAATATTCCAGATATAATTCTGAACTTTTTGATACAGGTGATATAAGTTTCTTAAATGATGATATTATTGTCTTTACTTTTTGTGATGTTAAGAATAATTGTCAGTTAGTAAGTTTAGTTAATGGAAGATTTACAAAAATTGAAGCCCTAGAAAATCTGGGCAAAAAGAATATTCAACCCCACATTACGACTCATAATAATCAAAATATTATTTACTTTGTTTCTGATAGAGAGGGGGGATTTGGAGGGTTAGATATTTGGCTAAGTGTAATTGATATAGATGGAAAATTTGGCGTTCCAATTAACGCTGGCTCTAGAATTAATAGTCCGGCGGACGAGATTACTCCTTTCTATAATCATTTTGAAAACAAACTTTATTTTTCATCAAATAGAATAAAAGGAAGGGGTGGTTTTGATATTTACAAATCAAAAGGCAAATTAAACCTATGGAAATTTGCTGAAAACACAAAGCAGTTCAACACTAAAGAAGATGAGATGTATTTGACTTTCTTTAATGAAAATACTGGTTATTTTTCATCTAACAGAGAGGGAGCAAAATATGAAAGCAAGGAGTTTTGCTGTAATGATATTTTTTCTTTTGAGACTATTACAATTGACACTATTACTCCAAAAGTTAACTGGGTTGATTTTGAGCCATTAGAATTGTATTTTCATAATGATGAGCCGGATTGTTGCACAATGAAAACTACAACAAATCAAACTTATAAAGATGCGTATATTTCATATTTTAAGTTGGTAGATGAATACCAAAATCAAAATGATAGTTTAAATAATTTCTTTGAAACAACATTAAAACCTAACTACAACAGATTAATAAATCTATTAGGTATCTTATCGCTAGAGTTAGAGAGTGGTAAAAAAATTGAATTACAAATTAGAGGATTTGCAAGTCCCCTTCACAAGTTTGAATATAATATTAATCTATCACAAAGAAGGATTCAAAGTGTGATTAATAGCATTTCAACTTATCACAATGCCGTGCTTTCAAAATATCTCATAACTGGTCAACTCTCTATTGCTGAGCTCCCCTTAGGCGAGAGTAAGGTTTCTGAAATTACTAGTGATAACCCTCATGATATTAAGAATTCAATTTATAGCTTACAAGCTATTAAGGAAAGAAAAATTGAGATTGTGAAGGTTATATTAAAAAAGTAGAATTATTAATAACTCAACACTTAACCCTACTAAAAATCCAATATATACTTGTGGATAATTATGTGCCTTTTCTTTAATTCTTGCCATTGCTAAAACTCCTGAAAGAAATATAAATATGATTATTAGATGTTGTAAATTTCCATATATTATCTCAAGACCAATAAGCACACCAACTACACCTCCAATTCCTAATAAATGCAGACTTATCTTCCAGTATTTTGAAATTATTGAGGCTATTAAAATTATTGAAATAGCACCTATTAATTCAGCCTTTATAATTGGTGAGAATACAAGTATATTTTCTAATGTATAATAACCTATTCCCATCCAAAGAGCTGTCCTGAAAAGTGGGATGGAACGCTCTTTATGATTATTCATTTCTAATGATGAAACTTTACCACTTTTAATAAGGAAAAAGATGCTAATTAATGGGAGTATAACGGCACTAAAAATTAAAACAAAATAAATATATTTTTGATAATCAGTAATAGCAAACCCAATTGCAGGTACTTGCTTCAAACTTAAATAAAGTGCTAAAATCGGCATAAATATTGGATGCAGAATTATAGAGATCAATTTTGATAGTCTCATTATAATTCTCTTCTCAATTTAGCTATTTCAATTCCTAGTTGCTCTCTATATTTCGCTACAGTCCTCCTTGCAATATGGTAATTATCTTTACCTAACAACTCAGCAAGTTGTTCGTCATTATATGGTGTAGTTTTATCTTCTTTCAGAATGATTTCTTTTAAATGATTCTTTATTTCATTTGTAGAAATTACTTGACCATCATCTTTTTTATATGCCTCAGAAAACAGTTCTTTTAGCTTAAAACTTTTAAAATGTGCTTCTACATACTTTGAGTTACTTACTCTTGATATTGTTGAGATATCCATATTTACAATATTAGCAATATCAGCAAGTTTCATAGGTTTTAAATCACTCTCTTGACCACTTAAAAGATAATTTTTTTGGAATGAAATAATGGCTAGCATTACTTTTTTTAATGTTGTCTCCCTTTTAATTAAAGCTTCTTTAAACCATAAAGCTTTTTCTATTTTTTCCTGCAAAAATTCTTTTGTAGTCTTATCAGAAGTCTCTTTCAGTAATTTTGAATAATACTTACTTATTTTTATAGGTTTCGTATTACTCTTATTCAGCTGAAGTTCTAGTTGATTATTAACTACTAATACGGTAAAATCAGGGTAAATATATTCAGCTATTTCTTCATTTTTAAAGAATCCATTTGAAGGAATTGGATTTAAAGATTCAATTAATGAATAAGTTGATTTTAATTTTTCTTCTGAAATATCTAGATTTTTTATTAAGTTTTCAAAGTTTTTATTGCTGAATTGAGAGTAGAATTCTGTCATAATTTTAAGCGCTAATTTATTTTCAGGATAAATTTTTTTGAGTTGAATTAGCAAGCATTCTTGAAGGTTTTTAGCGCCCACTCCAATTGGATCTAGGTCTTGCAGAACATTTAAAGCATTTACCATCATTACTTCTGAAATATCAAGATTGTCACTTATTAATAAATCGCTACTTATAGAAAATAAATCTCGGCTTAAAAAGCCATTTGAATCAAGGCTGTTTATCAAGTATTTTACTAAAAAAAGATTACTTTCTGATAGTTCATTTCCAACAAGCTGTTTTTCTAAATAACTAGTAAGACTTTCAGATTTATCCTCAATTTGAAAGTCTGAAAAGTCTGTTTTATCTGATGAAAAATAGGTCTGATTTTCTTCATCTTCTTCAAGTGCAGGATTATCTTCTAATTCCTCTTCTATTCTTTTTTCTAATGAGACAATTGGTATTTGCAGAAGCCCTAAAAACTGTATTTGCTGAGGGCTTAATTTTTGATATTGCTTTTGCTCTAACCTTTGTTTACTCATTAAAATTCAGCATTTTGAGGAGTTCTAGGGAAAGGAATAACATCTTTAATATTTTTCATTCCCGTTACAAACATAATTAGTCTCTCAAATCCTAAACCAAATCCAGCATGCTTGCAAGTTCCAAATTTACGAGTTTCTAAGTACCACCATAATTCCTCTTGATCAACATCCATTTCCTCCATTCTTGCTTGGAGTTTATCAAGTCTTTCTTCTCTTTGTGACCCTCCAATTATTTCTCCTATTGATGGAAATAAGATATCCATTGCTCTTACAGTTTCATTATCTTCATTCATGCGCATGTAAAAGGCTTTAATTTCTTTAGGATAATCTGTAATAATAACAGGTTTTTTGTATTTTTTCTCAACTAAATACCTTTCGTGTTCTGATTGTAAATCAGCACCAAATCCATCAATTAGATATTTAAACTTTTTCTTTTTATTAGGTTTAGAGTTACTTAAAACATCAATCGCCTCACGATAAGTTAATCGAACAAAATCATTTTCTAAAACAAATTGGAGTCTTTCTAATAGCCCCATTTCAGATCGCTCTTCTTTCTTTAAGTTACTTTCTTCATCACCCATTCTTTTATCTAAGAATTGCAAGTCATCAGCATTATTAGTAATGCAATATTGAATGCAATATTTTAAAAACTCTTCAGCTAAATCCATATTAGTTTCTAAATCAGCAAATGCTACTTCTGGCTCTATCATCCAAAACTCTGATAAATGCCTAGATGTATTTGAATTTTCAGCCCTAAATGTTGGTCCAAAAGTATAAACTTGACCCAATGCTAAAGCACCCAATTCAGCTTCTAGTTGACCTGAAACTGTTAAGTTGGTTTTGCTTCCAAAAAAGTCAGATTCAAAATCAATTTTTCCATCAGCAGTTTTTGGCAAGTTTTCTAAATCAAGATTTGTTACTTGGAACATTTCACCAGCACCCTCCGCATCAGCACCAGTAATTATTGGAGTGTGAAGGTTTAAAAACCCCTTGTCATTAAAGAATTTGTGAACTGCAAAAGTTAAAGCATGTCGCAATCTGAAAATTGCAGAAAAAGTATTAGTTCTGAATCTTAAATGAGCTTTCTCTCTTAAAAATTCTAAGCTGTGTTTTTTTGGTTGCAATGGATATTCTTCAGCATCTG
>CAJQLK010000045.1 GCA_905479165.1 uncultured Flavobacteriales bacterium
TTACTACAGGAGGTGGATTTACTTTTAATCCATTGCCAACAGGGACAGAAACTATTAACGCAACTACAGGAGAAATAACTGGGGGAGTTGCAGGAACATCATACTCAGTAGAATATATAACAGCTGGGTTTTGCCCTGATAATTCAATAGCAACGGTAACAGTTAATAATTTAGATGATGCTTCATTTGTTTTGACAGATCATTGTGTAGGGTCAGTAAATTCAGCAACAGCTATTGCAACAGTAGGTGGTAGCTTTGTGTTTAATCCCATACCAACTGGAGGAGAGTCTATTGATCCAGTAACTGGAGAAATTACAGGTGGAATTTCAGGTGTTTCTTATACGGTTGAGTATTATACAACAGGGGTTTGTCCTTCTTCGCAAACACAAAATGTTTTAATTTATACAACTCCAGCAACAGGACCTATATACCATAATTAATATTGCGTAAAACTGGGTTAGTCATATTACTATTTTTTACATATGTATTTGGAATGAATGCACAAAATTTGGTACATCTCTGTTTGGGAGATTCTCATGATTTTGGTATACCAGCAACATCTGGATCGGTTTATGATTGGAATATTCAAAATAGCTCTATTGCTACTATTATTTCAGGAAACGGAACGGAACTTATTACTATTAAACTTAATAGTACTGGAATGTTCAAGTTGGTTGTTCAAGAAACAAATCAAGATGGGTGTTTTGGTTTTGATAGTGTAATGGTAGAAATTCATGATTTACCTACTGCAGATATTGTAGCACTAGGACCTCTTACTTTTTGTAAAGGTAATAATGTTGATTTGCAACTGAATACTGTTGACTCAATCTTTGCTTGGAATAATGGGGTTAGTAACATTCTAAATAATATTACAGAGAGTGGAAATTATTTTGCAAGTGTTACGGATAGCTATGGTTGTTCAATTAATACGAATTCAATAGATGTTTTGGTTGAAGAAAATCTAAATGTAGATTTTACAATAGATGGATTTTGTATTGGGACTCCAACTTCATTTGTAAATAAATCAGTATTAGATACTTTGGCTGTTATGAATTATAGTTGGTATTTGGATAATGGAGTAATTTTATACGATGATAGTACGAGTTATATTTTTAATGATATTGGAGATTATTCAGTTTCTTTTGTCGCGATTTCTGATATTTCTTGTAAAGATTCTATTGCAAAGGATTTTACAATTTTCGGAAACCCTGAAGCTAATTTTACTTACAACCCTTTTACTGTTTCTACTTTGTATCCGCAAGTAAGTTTTACTAATACTTCATTAAATGCTACTCCAATTTTATGGACTTTTAATGACACTACAACCTCAATTGATGAAAGTCCAACGCATTCTTTTTATGACCCAGGAATACATGACGTATGGCTTACAGTAGCAGATGATAATCAATGTATTGATTCTATTCAAAAACAAATAAAAGTTTATTATGATTATGTTGTGCATGTGCCAACTGCATTTACACCTAATGATGATGGTAATAATGATTCTTTTGGGCCAAGTGGTTTGAGAATGGAGAAGTATCAAAGTTATCAGTTTATAATCTATAACCAATGGGGAGATAAAATATTTGAAACTACTGATGTCTTAGAACAATGGAGTGGAAAAGGTGCTCCTACTGATGTTTATAGTTGGGTATTACTCATTACTGATGAGCTAGGAGCAGTAAGAAAAGAAAATGGATTGGTTACTTTGATAAGGTAACTATCTCAAGTCAATCACTTCAACTCCTTGGTGTTTTTCATTATTAAAGTAAAAAGGTTTTATTGCGGTATTGCTTTTAAAACTATTAACTAGATAAGTATAAGTTCCACCGTTTTTATCGTGCATTCTAATGCGATAAATTTCATTTTTAGCAGCATCAATAGCAATGTTAATTTTCATAAAATCTCCACTTTCTTCAGGAAATAAATCAATGAGCTGTAATCTTTTTCCTTTTTCTGAACTTGCACCAATATATGTGTATTTATATCCGTTTTCATAAATAGTAAAGAGTTTATTAGGAGTCATTTCTTCCTCAGGGTCATGCTCCATTATTTGCACTTCATTCATGTCAGCTAAATATACCCATTGACTTTCTCCATCATTTATTATTGTTTGAGCATCCATTTCTAATCTGAAATTATCCTCTTGTAACACTAAAATTCCTTGCTGAGTTTCTTTAATATTTTGACTCTTATTTTCAATAATAAAATCAAAAGCAACAGTCATATTTTTGTAAGAATTAGTAGTTGCCCTTAGCTTATCTAGAACTTCTTTTGCTACAGGGTCCTGTGCAAATAATGTTGAGCTAATTGCTAATAATAAGATTGTTGTTATTTTATTCATTGTTTTCTAAATTTCTTAATAATTCTTCAAGAGCCATTTCATCTCTTACTAATACCTGTCTTGCTTTACTTCCTTCAAAAGGACCAACTATTCCTGCAGCTTCCAGTTGGTCAATAATTCTTCCTGCCCTATTATATCCTAATCTTAATTTTCTTTGGATGAGTGAAGTTGATCCTGATTGATGTTTTACTACAACTGCTGCTGCATCTTCAAATAGTTCATCTTTATCATCAAGATCAGCAGTTGATCCAATCGCATCAGCTTCTCCTTCATATTCTGGTAATAAATGAGCATCAGGGTAAGCTCTTTGAGAACCAATAAAATCACATATTTTTTCTACTTCAGGTGTGTCAATAAAAGCACATTGCAAACGGGTTAAATCATTTCCTGTTGAAATAAGCATATCACCCATACCAATTAATTGCTCAGCTCCTTTACTGTCCATAATTGTTCTAGAGTCTGTTGTAGAAGAAACTCTAAATGCAACCCTAGCTGGGAAGTTTGATTTAATAAGCCCTGTAATAACATTTACTGATGGCCTTTGTGTTGCAACAATTAAATGAATACCAATAGCACGAGCCAATTGAGCTAGCCTAGCAATAGGTGTCTCAATCTCTTTTCCTGCAGTCATAATAAGGTCAGCAAACTCATCAATAACTAGTACAATATAAGGCATGTATCTGTGCCCGTTATTTGGGTTTAATTTTCTGCTGATAAATTTAGTATTGTATTCCTTGATGTTACGGCATTGAGCCTTTTTACAAAGTTCGTATCGTTCATCCATTTCAATGCATAACGAATTTACAGTATTTACAACTTTTTTGGTGTCCGTAATAATTGCATCTTCCTCTCCTGGTAATTTTGCTAAGTAGTGGCGTTCAATTTTATTGAAAAGAGTAAGTTCTACTTTCTTTGGATCAACCAATACAAACTTAACTTGTGAGGGATGTTTTTTGTAAAGTAAAGATGCTAAAATTGCATTCAGCCCTACTGATTTTCCTTGTCCAGTTGCTCCAGCCATAAGTAGATGGGGCATTTTTGCCAAATCCACTACATAGGTTTCATTTGAAATGGTTTTTCCAAAAGCAATTGGCAAGTCCATTTTGTTGTTTTGGAATTTCTCTGATTGTAATACTTCCAGCATAGAAACTGTGTTTTTCTTTGCATTTGGAACTTCAATACCTACTGTTCCTTTGCCAGGTATTGGGGCTATAATTCTTATTCCTTCAGCAGCTAAGCTTAGAGCAATATCATCTTCTAAGTTTTTAATTTTAGAGATTCTTACTCCGGCTACAGGTACAATTTCATAAAGTGTAATTGTTGGTCCAACAGTTGCTGATATTGATGCAATTCCAATTTTGTAATGCCCAAGAGTTTCAACAATTCTATTTTTATTTTTTTCCAAATCATCTTTATCAATTTCAATTTTACTACCTCCATAATCGTTCAATAAATCCATGCCTGGCATTTTGAATTTAGACAATTCAAGGGTTGGGTCGTAATCACCTAATTCTTCTAATTTCTTCTCAATTTCAGTTTTGGTTAGTATTTCTTCTGCCACTCCTGCACTTACTTCCATACCTAGCTCTTCCTTTAATTCTTTTTCTTCATGTTCTTCAACCTGAGGTGTAACTAAAGTGGGTTCTAATGGATTTGCAATTGGCTCAGTTGTTTCACTAACTGTTTCTATTGTAGTTTCTTCTAATACAGGAGCAGTTGTTTGTTCATTAAAAATTGTAGTTATTTCTTCCTCTTGCGTTTTCTCATTCTTTTTAGGTTTTATCTTTTCAATAAAACTGTTTAATTTTTCTGATGTAATATCAAAAGTTAAAACAAGATAAAGCACTACTGCAGTCAGTAAAAGCAGTGAAGTTCCAATTTCACCAATTGCTTGATTAAGTAGTTCATTTGCAAATATTCCAATTCCACCTGCCGTTATTAATCCGCCAAAAAAATGACGAATAAATACGGGTAAAATAATCATACCTAGTATGCTGTTGAAAATAAACTTACTTAGTTTAACTTTATTAAAACCAAGGATTTTTAATCCGCTAAGTAAAATGGTTAGAGGTATAAATAGAGCAGATAGTCCAAACCAAAGCTTTATTAAATTGTGAGAAAGTTGAGCTCCTAATCCTCCAATTTGATTGTTAGTGTTATTATTAAAAATGGTATATCCTTCTGATGTAAGGATGCTATCATTAGACTTCCAATCTAGTAAATAAGAAATAAAAGCAATAATCATAAGTACTGATACGAGTACAAGTATAGTTGCAAATATTTTCTGATTATTAGAGTCAAGAAAAGGAGCTTTGATTTTTCCCCAATCTATCTTCTTAGATTTTTTTACTTTTAAATTAGTTTTTGCCATATAGTTATCAAAAATACAAATGAATTGTACTTTTTTATGCTAGTAATAACATATGTTTTAGCATTATATTGTTAATAAATGTTAAAGTTAAAACAATGATTGCTGTATAGTATAAAACATTAAATTTGCATACGAAATGTTTAAGATAAGTATACATAACGAAACTGCAGCTTTAAAAGCTGTTGTTGTTGGTATTGCTGATGATTTTGGTGGTATTCCTAAGCTGGAGGATTG
>CAJQLK010000046.1 GCA_905479165.1 uncultured Flavobacteriales bacterium
GCTGAATTAGGAAATGGTAATGCTGGTGACTGGCACGCAGCTAATATGTCAATTATTGCATATATATACAATACTAATACAAAAGAGCTTGTGCAAGTTGAAGAAGCACAACTAAATAATTAAAAAAATATAATTATGAAAAAATATTTATTTACGCTTTTAGCTAGCTTTATTGGATTTAGCTCCTATAGTCAAACTGCACAAAGTATCTTAGGTCAAGATATAAAACAAGGTGAAAAACTACTTGAAGCATATTTCACTCCAATGGCTGAAAGTTTTGGTGCAGGCTTAAATAATGGCTGGTATAATACAGCAAAATCTCACAGTTTAGGAGGTTTTGATTTAACATTTACTTTAAATACCGTTATTATTCCAAATGCTGCTGAATCTTTTAAAATTGGGAATGAATTTGGAGGCGTTTTTGCTTCTGATGAACCTGAAGCATCTACCATCTTTGGTAGTAAAGATGTAACTTTAATGACATATAAAAATAGTAGTACTGGAATAGAAACATCTTTTGATATGCCAGGAGGTTTTAAAACTCCGGTTATGCCACTACCAATGCTTCAAGCAGGCATTGGTTTAATGAAAAATACAGCAATCGATATAAGGTATATGCCAATGCTGAATGTTGGAAACAACTTCAACGTAAATCTTTTTGGGATTGGATTTAAACATGATTTATTACAATGGATACCTGTTGTAGGAGATGCTATACCAATGAGTCTTTCTTTTCAAGGGGGCTATACTAGTCTTAATACAGAGCTGAAAATATCTGAGCAGGAAGTTTCTTTAAACACAAAGGCTACAACAATTAATTTAGTTGCTTCAAAAAGATTATTAATGGTTACTGGATATGCTGGAATTGGTTACAATTCCTCAACTACTAGTTTTTCTGCAGATGCTGATTTTGAATTAAGTGGGATAAAATTTGAAGAAAAAGTACAAATGGACTTTGAGTCAAAAAATAATTTGAGAGCAAATGTTGGGTTAAGATTAAACATTACTTTAGTTACAATTCAAGCAGATTATACTTTCTCTGAATACCCAACGGCAACACTTGGCTTAGGAGTTAGCTTAAGATAAAATGAGAAAGAAATTTGCACTTTTTATTTTTTTTGGATTTCTCATTTCAAATTTACAAGCGCAAAACTTTGGTGGTGGAATTATTTTAGGACTCAGCACCTCACAAGTTGGAGGTGATGATTTGGCAGGATTTAATAAAGCAGGGGTTTTAGCAGGAGTTTTTGCTAATAAATCAATTTCAGAACTACTCAGTTTACAAATGGAAATGAATTATATACAAAAGGGAAGTAATAATCCAGACATGAATGATTACAAAAGTAAAAATGTTGGAAAAGCTGATATTTCTTTAAATTATATAGAAGTGCCTATACTTTTGCAATACAAACAAAATACAACTTTAAAAATTGAAGGAGGAATACAATTTGCAAATCTAATAAATGGTTATTATAATGATAGTTATGGCGAAATCACATATTTAGGAACAACTCCATTTACAAAAAATGATGTAGGACTAATTCTAGCTATGGATTACAACTTTTGGGGAAAATTGAGTTTGAATACTAGAATTAGTAACTCAATATTACCAATTGGCAAAGAGGATTACAAACATCCTACAACATATAATTCTACAAGAAAAGGAAAGTATAATTCAGTTTTAAGTTTTGCAATACATTACCATTTATAATGACTAAAAAACACAAAATAATAGTAGCAGTAACAGGAGCAAGCGGAGCAATTTATGCAAAAGTGCTTTTTGACAAACTAGTTCAATTACAGAAACAAATAGAAGAGGTTGGTGTACTTATGAGTGATAATGCAAAGTATGTTTGGGAAACTGAATTAGAGAACTCCAATTATAATAATTACCCATTTACTTTTTATGATAAAATGGATTTTATGGCTCCTTTTGCGAGTGGTTCGGCAAACTTTTGTACTATGATAATTTGTCCATCTTCAATGGGAACAATGGGGAGAATTGCAGGAGGAATATCTAATGACTTAACAACAAGAGCTGCTGATGTTATCCTTAAAGAAAAGCGCAAGTTAATAATAGTTGCTAGAGAAAGTCCACTGAGCTTAATTCACATTAATAATATGAAAATGATAACTGAGGCAGGAGGGATTATCTGCCCAGCAACACCATCATTTTACAGCAAACCTCAAACTTTTGAGGAGTTAGCTGCTACTGTTATTGACAGAGTAATAACATTAGCTAGTTTAGAAAATGAATCATATAGTTGGGGAGAACAACAATAATTTTCAGAATATTGCGTTATCATAATTGTAATCTTTTAATACTATGTTAGAATTCACAAAAAAAATACTTAGTAAAGTTAGTTTTGATAAAACCCTATTTAAAAAGGAACTTTCAAAAAGTGCTAGATGGCTCAGTAAAAAAGAAGTAATCACCTTAAAAATTTGGGCACTAACAACTTTTTCCGAATATAAATATACTATCCGAGAAGTTTTTGATCAGATTTCTTAAAACAAATTCCCTTGATCAGCTGGCTTGACCTTCCCTAAATGCTTAAATGCTAACTCAGTTGCTTGCCTTCCTCTAGGTGTACGCATCAAATATCCTTCCTGAATTAAATAGGGCTCATATACTTCCTCAATAGTTCCAGCTTGCTCACCAACTGCAGTAGCAATAGTTGTAAGCCCTACAGGACCACCTTTAAATTTATCAATAATAGTAGATAAAATTCTATTATCCATTTCATCCAAGCCGTGCTCATCAACATTTAAGGCATCTAAAGAATATTGTGTAATTTTTTTGTCAATATCTCCATCTCCTTTTATTTGAGCAAAATCTCTAACTCTTCTTAAAAGCGCATTTGCTATCCTAGGAGTCCCTCTACTTCTTCCAGCAATTTCAATAGCCGCATCCTTAACAATACTAACATCTAAGATAGAAGAAGATCGATTTACAATTTTAGAAAGCAAATCCAATTTATAATATTCTAATCTAGAGTTAATTCCAAATCTAGCTCTCAATGGTGATGTTAGTAGGCCCGAACGAGTTGTAGCTCCAATTAATGTAAATTGATTAAGTTTAATTTGAACAGTCCTGGCATTTGGTCCTGACTCTATCATAATATCAATTTGATAATCTTCCATTGCTGAATATAAATATTCCTCTACTATTGGATTTAATCTATGGATTTCATCAATAAAAAGAACATCTCTATCTTCTAAATTAGTAAGTAGCCCAGCTAAATCCCCAGGCTTATCTAATACAGGGCCAGATGTAGTTTTAATACTTACCCCTAACTCATTAGCAATAATATTAGCTAAAGTAGTTTTCCCAAGTCCTGGAGGGCCGTGCAATAAAACATGATCTAAAGCATCTTCCCTTTGAGTTGCTGCTTCAATAAAAACCTTAAGGTTATTGACAATTTTATCCTGACCTTCAAAATCTTCAAAAAGTTTAGGACGCAAAACTTGCTCCATTTCAAACTCCTCATTCAAGCCTTCTTCTTCTATCTCGCAATCTTCATTCATGTAGTAGCAAAAGTAAGCATAAAAAAAGGGTCAGAATTATCTGACCCTTTAAAATATATTAACAATATAATTTTATGTATGTAAATGTTTAGATTCATCAAGCATTGGATGGTGCTTAGCTTCCATTGGTTCTTTTGCAAGTGTTTTAAAAGTTAAATGAATTAACAATCCTGCAAATCCAAGACCAATGCCGATTTCAGTAAACCCAATATGACCATGAGTGTTTAAAGTACCTGGTGCAACCAATAAATATGAATTTAACCAGTGACCAATAAGTATTATAATACTCACAAAAATTAATCTACTATTATGCCTTTTAGCATCTCTACTCATTAACAAAACTACAGGTAATACAAAATTAATAATCATAGAAAACCAGAAAAGAAATTTATAATTCTCAACTTCTAATCTTGCTGTAAAATATGCTACTTCTTCAGGAATATTAGCATACCAGATTAACATAAATTGAGAGAACCACATATAAGTCCAAACTAAAGAAAACGCAAATATCCACTTTCCTAAATCATGAATATGGCTTTCATTGACATCTTTTAAATAACCTTGTTTTTGCAAGTAAAGAGTAAATAAAAGAATAGTTGTAAAACCAATTGCAGCCCACTCAGCAAACACATACCATCCAAAAAGAGTAGAGAACCAATGGGCATCAATTGACATGATCCAATCCCAAGAGGCCATAGCAGAAGTTACCGCAAAGAATACCATAAACCAAGCAGAAGTACTTATACTTTTAAAATGAATTGCAGTCCCCCCTTCTCTATCTTCAAGTAATGATAATGATCTTAATTTCTTAGCAAAATAATTCCACCCTAATAAATATATTATTGTTCTGATAATAAAAAATGTAGCATTCAAATATGGCTCTTTACCAGCTATAATGTAATCATACTCTTCATGCCCAATAGTCATAATTCCTTCATGCAACCAGTGATAAATATGATTGAAATGCATAATAGAGGCAACCATAATTAATAACATAATAGCACTAAATGCAGGTAGTGCACCCATAATTGCTTCAGGAACTCTTTTAAGAACTATTGACCAGCCTGCTTCAGAGACATATTGCATAGCAACAAAGAACACTGCAAATACTGATATCCCTAAGTAGAAATATGTATTAAATAAAAGTGCGGGCCAAGCTCCATGAGGATTTGATACAAAACCAAAAATTAATGCAATCAGCCCTATGCCCATAAGTGCCATTGATAGATTTTTTGCTTTTTTATTTATTGTAAACATTGTATATTTATTTTTTATTTACCTAAATTTTGTAATTCTTCTTGCACATAAAGAGTAATTTTCCACCTTTCATCCTCAGAGATTTGACTTGCATGAGGTCCCATAGCATTTAAACCATAAGTAATAGCATGAAAAATATGACCAGCTTGTAATTCACACATTGGCACATCACATCTTCTCTTTAATTTATCATCATTATAATGAGGTACTGCTGAATAAATAGGATGTGTCACAGTTCCATCCCCTGAGCCAGTTGCCCCATGACAATGCTCACAGAACATTCCATAAAGTGCTTTTCCATCAGCTAAGTTTTCTGTATTATTTTCTAAAGGATTAACTGCATTTTTACCAGCCAACAAGTAGTCTTCTAAAGTACCATCATAATTAAAAGTAGATAAGTAGCCCCTTGCAATAGTC
>CAJQLK010000047.1 GCA_905479165.1 uncultured Flavobacteriales bacterium
TTACCAGCAGGACCTTGAGCACCAGTAGCACCATCTACACCAGGAGCACCATCAAGACCAGCAGGCCCTTGAGCACCATCAATACCATCTATTCCGTTAGTACCATTTGTTCCATCAGCACCAGTAAGACCAATAGGACCTTGAGCACCATCTGCACCATCATTTCCTTGTGGTCCAGGAGTTAATTCTATTGTTGTCAAATCAGCAGCTACTGCATTAATAGCAAGTTCTAAATCATTTATTCTGTTATTTGATTCCAAAGACAAAGGTTGCGGAAGATAAGTCAAAGCTTGTCTGTCTAAGCTTTCATAACTCCCTCCACTTGCAGTAAAGTCAATCTCTACTTTTAAGTACTTCTCTGCACCTACCCAGGCAACTTCTGTAAAGTTACCAATAGTAGCCATTCCTTGCCCTACCATTAAGCTAACCATACCATAAGCATCTGTTTTAGCAGTATGTGTTTCTTGGTACTCAGTACCAAGCTCATTTTCAATAGTAAAACGAATTGAAATATCACTCTCTGATAGTAATCCTTGTTCTACATCATTTCCTGGTAAACTCTGTACATCAGGATTTAAAATAACAGCCTGATAACTAAAGCCTGGTGTTTGTGCCATCGATACAATAGTAATAAAACAACTTAGTAGTGTTAAATATATCTTTTTCATAATTTTTTTTATAATTTTTTAATTAGTTAGCTAAATTGAAACGAACACCTACACTATACACATAAGAAGTTAGTTTATAGCTTTCATTAGCCTTTTCAGCTTCTTTCATATCCATTGTATTTCTCCAATCATACTTTAAGTAAATACCTGTAGCATCAGTCATTTGATATAATAGACCAGCCCCAACGCTGAAACTGTAGGTATTATCTTCAAAATCAGAATCTGCTAAATCATAAGTAACTGAACCCATATTTTGAAAACCAGAAAGTAAATAGTTGTAAGCCATACCACCATTTAACAATAAGCTTACTTTATCTTGTACTGGAAAGCTATATTCTAAACCTAAACTTGCTGAAACATAGTTTAGATCATAAGAAAGATGAGAACTAGTCATATCAATAGGTTTTCCTATTACTTGATACTTATCGTAAGCTGCTCCTAACTCAAGATTTAAGTCTCCCTTTAAGTTAAATCCAAGCGACAAAGCTTGATGCTGAGAAGGTGAAAAACTTCCATTTTTAAATGCAGTTATTTCTGAATCAGAAAAATCAAATTGAGAAAGATTAATACCACTCTCTAAATTGATAAAATTAATATTATACGATTTTTCTTGTGCCTCACTAGTAAATACGCCAATAAATAGTGCGCTTGCTAAAAGGATATACTTTTTCATAGTTGTTGTGGTTATTTAAGATTTATTGTTGTTTTGATATTTGTGTAACATATTCTTTATTAGCTGTGTTTACTTTTACAAAGTAATTACCTGCCGCTAAGTTAGCTAAGGAATAACTAAGCTCTGCTTGCCCTTCTTTATTTTCTTCCATTACTAGTTTTCCCATCTGATCATAAATAGAGAGGTTTACTTTTCCAGTAACTAGCTCATTAAAAGCAAGTATTATCTTATCTGTTGTAGGGTTTGGGTAAACACTTACCAATAAATCAGCAGCATTACTAGCTACCAACATACGCTTAAGTTGTGCAGGCTGTATAAAACCCTGCCTAACAGAATGCGCATTAGTCTCTTTCAAACCTATTGGGCTGATTTGCCCTACAGATTGTTGTACTATATATTTATTGTTTGTTTGCGTGCTACTTCCACTATTTGAAATGGTAGAACGCAATAAATTAGGACTGCTTTGACCCAAAGAAAACAAAGGCAAGCAAAGTAATATAAGTAGTAGTTTTTTCATTCTACAATGATACAGAAAATTTATTGGAAATATAAAAAGAAAAAAAGTCGGGGTAGCAGTACTATATCCTACTAGATATGACAACTCAAAAGGTACCCGAATAGGTCCCTCGCTATTTTATACATCAAACTACACTCCAAATATATAGTAATTATTTGAATTTACAAATAATACAAAAAAACTCCTAACATTACTGTTAGGAGCTTTAAATATTTTAAAATATCATCTAGACTTATTGCAAAATAAGTTTATTGTTAACCACTCCATCATTAGTTTCTATTTCTAAGAAATAAATACCTTTTGCACTTTCCTCTAAGTTAATCTGTTTAGTGTACTCACCAACAAACTGATCTAAATCTTCTGAGATGATCACCTCTCCAACTACATTAAGTATTCTGACTCTTAAATCTTGAATTAATTTACTTGTAAAGCTAATGTTAAACACATCGCTTGATGGGTTAGGATAAATATCTATAGTATTATTTTTTATTTCATTTATTCCTGTAGTTATATTCTCAACATCAAAGAATGCTGTATCAGCATAACAAGGAACATCATCAGTAATTAACAACCAGTAAACACCATTAGATAGAGGAGTAATTGTAGAAGAAACAGACTGAGTATTCCACAAGTAATAGAAAGGTGCTGTACCTCCTATAATATTTGCTTCTAGATCAATATTTGGTTGGCTTATATAAACCTCTATTTCATCAGCAACAGTTAAGTTTGTTGTTATAGTAGATAAACATCCGTTTATAGAACTAACTGTATCAGTATAAACACCACTTACATAATAAGTTGAATTTGCAACAGTAAAAGATTCTCCATAACAAATTATAATTGTATCATTAACACTACTGCCATAATTAACTGTTAAATTTAAAGTGACAGTGCTATCACAACCGTTTACATTTGTTGTAACAAAATCATAGTTACCACTTATATCGTAAAAAGAATTATTCCAAGTAATACTATCACAAACTGTTTCAGTTACTGTATTGGTAGTAGATTCAAAAATTGTTAAATCTAAGTACATAATACTATCACAACCATTTACTGTAGACCCTAGCCAGCTATAATCACCTGACTGATTGTAAATATTACCATTCCAAGAATATGAGTCACAAGCATCTATTACAGAATTTACAACAATACTATCATTAATTGTTAGTGCAAGAACTAAAATACTATCGCATCCTTCTTGATTTGTAAGTGTATCATAATATAAACCTGAAGAATTATAAGTAGAACCTCTCCAAAGATAAGAATAACATGAACTAATAGTATCTACAATTTCATCAGAATCAAGAGTTGTTAAATGAAGTATTGCAGTACTATCACAGCTCATTGAATTTATCCCATTCCACATATATGTACCTGTTGCCGTATATGTAAATCCATTCCAACTATAACTATCACAACTTGTAACCCAAGTTTCACTATCAGTTGATTGGTTTATTATTAGATTCAAATAAGCAGTACTATCACAATTTAAAGAATTAATTGTATCAAAAGTATAATTACCACTTTGCGTATAACTATTCTCATTCCAAAAATAAGTATTACAAGCCGTAATTGTATCATATGCAGAAGAACTCTGATTAATTGTTAAAATGAGTGTTGCTAAACTATCACATCCATTAGCATTATTTGTACTATAAGTATACACTCCTGAACTTGTATATGTAGTTCCATTCCAAGTATAAGTATCACACTCTGTTACGGTTATACTTGATGTAGTAGAACCATTTATCGTAAGATTTAAGGTTGATGTACTATCACATCCATTAGCATTTATACCTAACCATGTATACTGACCTGAACTTGTATATGTAGTTCCATTCCAAGTATAAGTATCACACTCTGTTACGGTTGCACTTGATGTAGTAGAACCATTTATCGTAAGATTTAAGGTTGATGTACTATCACATCCATTAGCATTTATACCTAACCATGTATACTGCCCTGAACTTGTATAAGCTACTCCATTCCAAGTATAACTATCACACTCTGTAACAGTTGATGTGGATGTTGTAGAAGCATTTATCGTAAGATTTAAGGTTGCTGTACTATCACATCCATTAGCATTAGTTGTACTATAAGTATACACTCCTGAACTTGTATAAGCTACTCCATTCCAAGTATAACTATCACAATCTGTAACAGTTGATGTGGATGTTGTAGATGGATTAATCGTAAGATTTAAGGTTGATGTACTATCACAGCCAACTGCATTTGTTGTAGAGTAAGTGTAAACTCCTGAACTTGTATATGTAGTTCCATTCCAAGTATAAGTATCACACTCTGTTACGGTTATACTTGATGTAGTAGAACCATTTATCGTAAGATTTAAGGTTGATGTACTATCACATCCATTAGCATTTATACCTAACCATGTATACTGACCTGAACTTGTATAAGCTACGCCATTCCAAGTATAACTATCACACTCTGTAACAGTTGATGTGGATGTTGTAGATGGATTAATCGTAAGATTTAAGGTTGATGTACTATCACAGCCAACTGCATTTGTTGTAGAGTAAGTGTAAACTCCTGAACTTGTATATGTAGTTCCATTCCAAGTATAAGTATCACACTCTGTTACGGTTATACTTGATGTAGTAGAACCATTTATCGTAAGATTTAAGGTTGCTGTACTATCACATCCATTAGCATTAGTTGTACTATAAGTATACACTCCTGAACTTGTATATGTAGTTCCATTCCAAGTATATAAATTGCATGCATCTACACTCATATTGGAAGTAGTAGAATTAGTTATATCTAATGTTAAATATGCAGTACTATCACAACCAATATTATTAGTTCCTTGCCACATATAAACACCTGTAGAAGTATATGTAGTACCATTCCAATCATAACTATCACACTCTGTAACTGTAGTAGTAGATGTTGAAGAACCATTAATCGTTAAACTAAGAGTATCACTACATAAACCTAAACTATCAGTAAATGTGTAAATACCTGTAGAATCGTAACTAACACCATTCCAAGTATAAGTATCACAAGCTGTTACATAACTAATTGCACTAACCCCAGAGATACTTAAATCTAAAGTGTCAATGTGCTGACACCCATTACTATTTGTTATAACATTTATGTAAATTCCTGAAGAATCAAGTGAGAGATTATTCCAATTAAAAGAATAACATGCATTTTGATAAGAATAGGAAGAAGTACTTTGGAAAATAGTCAGACTTAAGGTTGCTAAACTATCACATCCATTAGCATTAGTTGTACTATAAGTATACACTCCTGAACTTGTATAAGCTACTCCATTCCAAGTATAACTATCACACTCTGTAACAGTTGATGTGGATATTGTAGATGGATTAATCGTAAGATTTAAGGTTGATGTACTATCACAGCCAACTGCATTTGTTGTAGAGTAAGTGTAAACTCCTGAACTTGTATATGTAGTTCCATTCCAAGTATAAGTATCACACTCTGTTACGGTTATACTTGATGTAGTAGAACCATTTATCGTAAGATTTAAGGTTGATGTACTATCACATCCATTAGCATTTATACCTAACCATGTATACTGACCTGAACTTGTATAAGCTACGCCATTCCAAGTATAACTATCACACTCTGTAACAGTTGATGTGGATGTTGTAGATGGATTAATCGTAAGATTTAAGGTTGATGTACTATCACAGCCAACTGCATTTGTTGTAGAGTAAGTGTAAACTCCTGAACTTGTATATGTAGTTCCAT
>CAJQLK010000048.1 GCA_905479165.1 uncultured Flavobacteriales bacterium
GTCATAAATAATGGAAGGTTATCAATATTACTCCATTTGTTAATTTGATCCACTTCTAAAATTCTTTCTTGAGTCAATCCTAAAGGCCCACCATGTCCAGTATAATTAATAAGTAGAGCTCCTTTATCTACTTTGTTATTTATTGCACTTTGAGTAGCTGAACTTCTAGGGCCTCCAGGAGTTGATTCCTGATAATAATTATCTAAATATATTTTCTGAATATTTATCTCATCATAATTATCTGCCAAATGATTTGCTAAACTATCAGCTTGCCACATATGTGTATTTCCATCTTGTGCATCACCATCATCAGCAATAAATACCACATCATTACGCCAACTTCCAAAAGAAGATTTTTCATAATATCGTTCAACTTTATCAACTAGAACATTTGCTTCTTTAAGTGTAGCAACTGGAAATCTTCCAATCCCAATATCAACCAAATCATTAATAAACAGCCCCTCATCATCATCTAAAAGACCAAAATAATCATCAGTTATATAGGTTTGTGTTGGATGTGTTGAATTTACTGACTGATAAGTTACTACAAAGTTCGTATTATTCTCCACTCTATTTTTAGGATCATATGAGCCATCACCAAAAAGAAGTAAATATTTAAGAGATGAATTTTCTTTATCATATAGATGTTTTAGAAAATCACGAATTGCACTTACATCTTGCATTCCTGAAGAAAACTCATTGTAAATTTGTTGAGGAGTTACAACAATTGAATAGATATTATCCTTCTGCATATGAAATTCTGCTAAACGATTAGCGGCTGAGATAAAATCAGGATGAGAAACAATAACAAATTCAACATTATTAGAAATTCCATGCAAATCCTGATTAGAGACAGATGAATGTAACATTGGAGTTAAATAAGCTGAAGAATTAAATGCTATGTATTCATTAATATAGTTCAAAGAATCATTAAATGACACTAAACTACCACTTGAATTTGTTTGTAAAAACTTTGCATTTGTAGGATTAGTAACATCCCAAACGCTCACTTCACTAGCATTCTCTATTTCAAACTTTCCGATTTCATCAGAAAGACTTTCAACATCTCTAAAAGTTAAATAATTCCCACTAAGTTTTAATTCTCTTCTTGCATTAATCTCAATATAATTTAACCAAGCCTCAGCCCCACTATCTGCTGATGAATACTCTAAATTCACATCTATATTTGTAGAATTAGAATTAAACAGTGAATTATTTGATGCCTCTTTTGCATATTCAGTTGCATAAGTAGATACAACATTTGGTATATTTAAGGTGCTTAAAAAAGTTGAATTTGCATTTATTTTAAAGTTAGAAGATTGTAAAGAACGACCAACAACTGCAGTTTTAATATTCACAGCTTCCGAAAGAATTAAATTAGGAAAACTGAAAGAAAAATTCTGGGCATTATCATAGGAAAACCTTTCACCAAACCATTTTTTACCAGAATAAATAATGTTCTCTAGTTCTTGCTCATGATATGCAAACGCATTATAACCTGTTATTGTTTTTGTTGGATTCAGCAAGGTGTTTTTCAATTCAACTCTCTTTCCTTCATCCTGATTATCAACAGTTAAAAAATAATATACCTTGTCTGAAAACAAATGCGTTTTATGCTCAAAAAGGTTGGAGGAAGCGTTAAATTTCCAAATATTAGCAGACATGCCATAAAACAAAATATAATCAGAACTCTCAAAAACACCATTATTGTTAGAATCATAAATTTTTATAGCCATTTCTGTCAAATCATTATGTCTGAAATCTGAGTTTAAATGAGGTAACATTCCACCTCCATTTCCATACAGTTTTATTGCACTAATTTGAAGATTATCTACATCAATTCCTAAATCTATAACACTAGAGTAAGAAAGCTTATAAATTCCATTTTTTGTTGTTGATATTTTATACCAATCTCCTTGTGCTAAAACAGAACTATTTTGAGCAAATAATCCTGCACTAAAAACAGTAAAAAATAAAGCAATAAAAATTCTTTTATTCATAAGTGCAAATCTATATATCATTTTAAAAACAAAGGGATAACGCACAAAAAATGTATTTATTTTACAATTTTCTACTAGTAAAAGAGAAATTTAAATAATTTGTTTATTTTTGTGAAATTGAAATTAAGAAAAAACAAATTTATGTTGAATAGATTTTCCAAAATATTTTTTGCAGTAGCTGTTGCTATTTTTATGAGTGATACCGCTCAAGCGCAGGATCCTGCATTTAGCCAGTTTTACGCCAATCCTTTATATTTAAATCCTGCTTTTGCTGGTAGTAACGAATGTCCAAGAGCAAATTTAAATTACAGAGATCAATGGCCTGGAATAGGTAGAACCTATATTACAACTTCTGCATCATTCGATCAACATATTAACTCAATTGGTGGAGGCTTAGGAATTTTAGTTGCCCAAGATAGAGCTGGAGCAGGAAACTTAAATACAACTCATTTAGCATTACAATATTCTTACAGATTAAAAGTAAATCATCAGTTTGCTGTAAAAGCTGGTTTTGAAGCATCTTATAGAATGATTCAGTTAGATTGGAGTAATCTTACGTTTGGGGATATGATTGATGCTCAACAAGGATTTGTTTACCCAACACAGGAAGATGTTGTAAATAATCCTACATCTAAAAGCTTTCCTGATTTTTCTGCAGGAGTTTTAGGGTATTCTGAGAATATATTCTTTGGATTTGCCGCACATCACATGACAATGCCTAATCAAGGTTTTATTAGTGAAAGTGAGTTGCCAACTAAAATTACTGTACATGCTGGTGGAAATATTGTTTTGAATAAATACAGCCACAATTCATTTACTATTTCACCTAACTTTTTATATCAAAGCCAATCAGAATTTCAACAATTCAATTATGGGATTTATGCTAAGAAAGGGCCTGTTGTTGGTGGCCTATGGGCAAGAAATAGTTTAAATAATTTTGACTCATTTATTATAATGATGGGGTTAATTCAAGAAACATTCAAGTTTGGTTACAGTTATGATATTACTGTAAGTAATTTAAAAAATAGCAACACCCTAGGTGCTCATGAATTGTCATTTACTTTATTCATGCCTTGTCAATCTAAAGGGAAATCGTTCAACACAATAAGTTGTCCACAATTCTAGTTAACATAAAACAATAACAATCATATTAATAAAAAATGATGAAAATAAATAAATTAATTTTAGCACTAAGTAGCATAATGATTCTTGCATCATGTTCCTCAAGAAAAGAATCATCAACCACAGGATGGGAATACAATAATGCAAAGAATGGAGGTTACGAAACTAACGAGCGTTTTATTGAACAAGCTACAGGACCTGGGTTGATGTTTGTAGAAGGTGGATCCTTCACTATGGGAAGAGTAGAGCAAGATGTAATGTATGAATGGGATAACATTCCAAGAAGACAAACTGTATCTTCATTCTATATGGATGAAACTGAAGTAAGAAATGTTGACTATTTAGAATACTTATTCTGGGTAAATAGAGTTTACGGACAGTCTTACCCTGAAGTTTACAAGAAAACCTTACCTGACACATTAGTTTGGAGAGATAAATTAGGATATAATGAGCCTTTTGTAAAGCAGTATTTAAGACACCCTGCATACAAAAACTACCCTGTAGTTGGAGTGAGCTGGCAACAAGCAACTGACTATTGTGCATGGAGAACTGATAGAGTAAATGAGAGAATACTTATTGATAATGGTATTTTACAAGAAGATATGGAGCAAATGGATGATAATGTATTCACAACACAATCTTACTTACAAGGACAATACGAAGGAATGGTTAGAAGAAACCCAAGAAATCTTACTAATGAGAATTATGGGAGTGGAGAGAAAAGTAGAATCATCAAAATGGAAGATGGTTTATTATTACCTTCTTACAGATTACCTACTGAAGCTGAATGGGAATTTGCTGCACTAGGATATGTAGGAAATACTCAAGAAGAAAATACTGATGAAAGGAAATTATACCCATGGAATGGTTCTTCATTAAGAAATGGAAGTAAAAACAATCAAGGTGAAATAATGGCTAACTTCAAGAGAGGAAGAGGAGATAATATGGGAGTTGCTGGTAGCTTAAATGATAATGCTGATATTACGTCCCCTGTTAGAGCTTACTGGCCAAATGATTACGGATTATATAATATGGCAGGCAATGTTGCTGAATGGGTAATGGATGTTTACAGACCTATTATAGAGCAAACTACAACTGCAGATCACAGAAGTTTTAGAGGAAATGTTTACTTAACTCAAAAAACTGATGAAGATGGCTTTATTGATGAAGTTGATAGTTTAGGTAGAGTACAAATGGTTCCTGTAGATGTTCAAGGAAATGCTTACAGAAGAAACTATAAAAAAGCAGATAACATTAATTACTTAAATGGAGATGTTGAATCTCAAATGGGAATTGATTGGAACAATTTACTAGATGAAACAGCTCAAAAAGATACTGCAAGTGTTGCAATTGACAAGTGGAACTCTAAGTATGGGACAGGAAATCTTTCAAAATATAAAGATGATGCTCCAGAAGGAAATAGTAATGAAATGTATGCATATGGAGAATCTTCATTAATTACTGATAGAACTAGAGTCTTTAAAGGTGGATCATGGAAAGATAGAGCTTATTGGTTAAATCCAGGAACAAGAAGATTTCTAGATCAAGATCAATCTACTGATGCAATTGGGTTTAGATGTGCAATGGATAGAGTTGGGGCTCCTGTTAGTAAAGAAAAAAACAATCAAAGAAGAGGAGTTGATTACAATAAAAAAAGAAAATAATCTTTTATAATATAAAAACTTCAAAACCCCATTAAACATGGGGTTTTGTTTTATACAAAAATGACTACTAAAGATCTTTATACAATTTTTCAAAAGTACCCTTCAATATGTACGGACACAAGAAAAATTGAGAAGAGAAGTTTATTCTTTGCATTAAAAGGAGAGAACTTTAATGGAAATAAGTTTGCAGCTCAAGCAATAGATAATGGCTGTATTTTTGCAATTATTGATGAAAAAAAATATGCAAATAGTTCTAATACTATTTTAGTAGATGATGTTTTAGCAACGCTTCAAGAACTAGCAACATTGCATAGAAAACAACTTAACATTCCAATAATTGGAATTACAGGTACAAATGGGAAAACAACTTCTAAAGAGTTAATAAATGCTGTTTTATCATCTGAAAAAAACTGTTACGCAACAAAAGGAAATCTGAATAATCATATTGGCGTTCCTTTAAGTCTTTTAGAAATTAAAAATACTCATAAAATAGCTATTATTGAGATGGGGGCTAACCATATAGGTGAAAAAGATTTATTATGTAAAATTACAATACCAACTCATGGTGTAATTACAAATATTGGCTCAGCTCATTTAGAAGGATTTAAAAACTTACAAGCAGTAATTGATACAAAAAAAGAACTTTATAAATTTTTGAAAGTAACAAATGGTCATTTGTTCGTAAATAATGATGATGATTTATTACTGAGGTTATCTGAAGAAATAGAAAGAACTACTTATGGTAATAATGGTGATTACAATGGAGTTAAAACAAAGAACACTCCTTTTATCAGTGTTGAATTTAATGAGTTAGAATTAAGCAGCAATCTTATTGGAGATTATCAATTCAACAATATTATGCTTGCAATTTGTATTGGGAATTATTTTAAAATCACTAAAGAGAATATCAAAACATCAATTGAAGATTATACACCAACAAATAATCGTTCTGAAATAGTGGAAACCAAAAAAAATACTTTAATACTTGATGCTTATAATGCAAACCCATCAAGTATGTTGGCTATGTTAAACTCTTTTTCAAAACAAAATTACGATAATAAATTATGTATTTTAGGGGATATGTTGGAACTTGGTGAATATTCAAAATTAGAGCATAAATCAATTATTAATCTTTGTGAAAAATTAGAATTAGAATGTATTTATGTAGGTGAAGAATTTAATAAAGTAAATTCTAAAGCATTCTCAAGCAGGGTTAAGTTAGAAAAATACCTCCAAAAAAATTCTATTAAGAATAAGAATATACTTCTTAAGGGATCTAGAGAGATAGGGTTAGAAAAATTAGAAAAATATCTCTAAGCTTCAGCTAAAGCATCTTTAAATAGTTTCCTAAAAATAAAGAAACAAAAGGAAAGAAATCCTCCTAAAAAACCACCTAATAGACCAAATAAAATTTTGGATATTTTTTCTTCATCAAGAGGTAAAATTGGCTCATCAATAATATTAATAATTGGGGTTTGATTAAGCAGGGTTATTTTGGATAACTCCAAGTTTTTTACAATCTCTAAATACATTGCATTTAACACTTCTACCCTTCTCATTAACTGCAATTCCTTTAATCTACCTGATGCCTTTACAATTCTCTGATTAATATCTTTAGTTCTAGCAAAATCTTCTTCAGCCAACTCAAGTTCTGCAAATACAGAATCTGCTCTATTTTGTAAAAAATCCAAAGTATTATTTGCTTGTGCAGTTTGATGTGAGATATACATTTTACTCATTTCTCCAATCAAAGACTCAACAAAACCTTTTGCAAATTCATCATTTACCGACAAGTAAGACAAAGTTATAATGTTAGCGTCATCTGATTCTAACTCTACAATAAGTTTGTTTTCAATAATACTTCTCCAAATTCTACCACTAATACTATCATGAATAAAAGTAGAATTGTCATGATATGATATCCCATCAAAATCATCATTTTCCAACCAAGATTCTTTAACTTTATTGAGCTCAAGATAATGCTCTATAAGCAAATCATCTTTTCCATTAACTTTGATATTTTGTAAAAGAGTATTTTCAATAACTCCTCTTGATTTTAAAAGCTCTAATATATTACTCTGACTAAAAGTTGCACTTTCACCTCCGCCTATATCAAAACCAAATTGAGATGCAATTCCTGACATTGATCCTAATGAACCTCCTCCTTTTTCTCCTTCAACTACAAAAGTTAGCTCAGCATTGTATTTTGTTTCTTTTGAAATTGAAATAAGAATTCCAATTAGAAAGAATAAAAACGAAAATCCAATAATCTTAAATTTCTTCTTTAATAAATAGGTCTTATATGCTGATAATTTAATCAGAATATCTTTTAACTTTATTTCATCATTATACTGTTCCATTATTGTTGAGGTGATACTTTATCAACAAGCAACCAAAGAGTAAGAACTGCTGTCACCTTTAACATTACGTTCTCAATCTGCTTATTCCAGTCAATAGGGTTCTCATTTTCCTGCTTTTCTTTTATAAGTTTATTTGAAACAATGATTGTTGATCCTTTTTTAATTCTTGGAGAAATTGAAAACAAACCAAAATTCATTGATTTTTTTGCAATACCATTAGGGTAAACAACAACTGTATTGCTCTTTCTATTTTCTTTAGTGAATCCTCCTGCAAAATTATTTACATAATAATTGGCTCTTTTCCTATTAAAGTGAGGCGCACTAATTGAAGTCCCTTCTAAATTCATTAATTCACCAGTAATATGCACAACATCCATAGTTTTTGGAACAATAATACTATCCCTCTCTATTAAAACTAAATTGTGTTTTGAATCATTTGAACTCATTGCTTTATTCAAATTAAGATATACCATATCATAAGCATACCCTGTGTCTGCATTACCAAAGATACTTTGCTGAGAATTTTCATTCTCTCTTAAATTATTTACATAAATAATTGCCAGTTCAGGGTTTGATAAGATAGTCTTTTTCAATTCATCCGAAATATTCACTTCTTCTTCTTCTTCTTCTTCTGCAATTACCTCAAACATTCTATACATCTTAACCCCATCCATATAGGCATAATTAGTAAGTCCTCCTGCTCGTTTTATAACAGAAGAAATCTTTTCATCTTTAGAAAGTAATGTATAAGTTCCAGGGTATTTTACTTCTCCAGTTAAAACTACATTTTTCGCATCTTCAAAATCAGGATTTTCTCTAACAAAAATTTGATCAAATGGTTGTAATTCAAAATCCATAGCTTCAGTACTTAACACTAAATCCTCCCCAATAGAAATTGTTTTTACAACTGCTCTTCTTGGTTTTAATTTATTAGATGAAATATCATAATCCATGATTCTACTTACTTCTACTCTACTTCCTTCTGCTTGTTGAGTTAATCCGCCTGATTGTAACAAAACATCTTGCAAAGTCATTCCAACTCCAAAATCAAATTCTCCACCACTTCTAACTGCTCCTAAAACTGATACAAGAAACTCATCATCAAAATCATCAATAGAAAGCACTCTTACAATATCATATTCTTTTAGATAGATATTATCCTTATTATCTTTATCTTTTAAAACTGATTCTAAATTTACTGAAATATGTGTTTTTGTTCTATCCTCATTTAATCTAATAATATATACTTTATCCAAGAAAGTTTTATCTGCAATACACTTAGATCTATTTAATAAATCTAATAATTTCTCACCCCTAATAAATTCATAATCACCTGCCACACCTATACTTCCTTTTACAGTAACAACATTCGATATTTTATTAGAAATAGTATTTACAATAATCTCATCTCCATTCTTGACAGCAGTAGATTTCGCATGATCATTATGAACATCATTTACTTTTATTGAATTATATTCAATACTCTTTAAAGTAACAACATCAGAAAAAGCATTAGTAGTATATCCACCAGCATACTTTATTAAACTTGCAACAGACTCCCCTGTTTTTGCCTCATAAGTATAAGGACGATTTACAGCACCACTAACCTCAACAATATGCTTTGCAGGAGGTACAAAAAGATAATCCCCATCTTGCATATAAATATCTTGTGATCGAGTTGGATTAAACAAGAACTGATACACATCTAAAGAATCAACAGTTTTACCATCTCTTTTAATATAAATATTACGGACTGTCCCTAACTGATTAGGCCCGTTTGCCGCAATCAATGCATTAAAGGCAGTATTGATTGCAGGAATACTATATGATCCAGGATTGTAAACCTCTCCAACAATATTCACAGTAATTACTCTAGAATATGATAACGTAACATCAATCTCAGAGTTTTTCATATCTAAGAAAGATCCAAACTTACTTTTTAACAGAGAACGCATTCTCTTGAAAGTAAGTCCTTTTACATAAATTCTGCCATAAGAACTAGGTGTAATATACCCTCTTTCATCAACCGTTAAGTTTTCTGAAAACTCAGAATAACCCCAAACTGAAATAGAAATTTCATCACCACTTCCAACTTTATAATTCTCAGGAGCTTTTGCATCCAATGATTTTTGATAAAATGACAACTCATTATTTCTAAAAACATCTTGACCATAAATTCTAGCTTTTGGGTAAGTAATAGTATCGGCAACTAAAGTATCTCCAAAAGTTTCGTAGAACTTAGACAAATTATCATTTACTTCAACTGCTTCATTTCCATTTTTTGCATACTTACCAGTACTATTCTTAAAAGCCATTGCTTCTACAATTTCTTCATCAGAAAGTCCCATTTGTTTAAGAACTTGCTCAGATGGAATATCAGATGGGCGCAAATCTTCAGGATTAGCATTTGAAGGTAGGAACTTTAAATAAGCAGGATTAATTTTTGATTTATCAATATCAATCTGAGCATTTACTTCAAGTGCAAACAAAATTGAAAAAGATAATAAGATTAGTTTTTTCATATTTTTTATTTTAAAATAGAACGGGAGATTACAATTCTCTGAATCTCAGAAGTTCCTTCATAAATTTGAGTAATTTTTGCATCACGCATTAATCGTTCTACATGATATTCTTTTACAAAGCCATAACCACCATGAACCTGTACGGCCTCAACAGTAGTTTTCATAGCTGTTTCTGAAGCAAATACTTTTGCCATTGCTCCAATTTTATCATAATTCTTTCCGTTATCTTTTAACCAAGCTGACTTTAAGCACAACAATCTTGCAGCTTCAATTTCAGTTGCCATATCTGCTAATTTAAATGCAATGGCTTGGTGTTTAGAAATCTCTTTTCCAAATGCTTTTCTTTCTTTAGAATATTGTAAAGCTAATTCATATGCTCCTGATGCTATACCTAATGCTTGTGCAGCAATTCCAATTCTTCCTCCTGATAAAGTCTTCATCGCAAAAGTAAATCCAAATCCGTCTTCCCCAATTCTATTTTCTTTTGGAACTTTTACATCTGTAAACATTAATGAGTGTGTATCAGATCCTCTAATTCCTAATTTATTTTCTTTTTGTCCTACAACAAAACCATGCATTCCTTTCTCAACAATAAAAGCATTGATTCCCCTGTGTGCTTTTTCTACATCAGTTTGAGCAATTACTAAATAAACTGAAGCAGAATTCCCATTTGTAATCCAGTTTTTGGTGCCATTTAATAAATAATAATCTCCCTTATCAATTGCAGTTGTTTGCTGTGAAGTTGCATCTGATCCTGCTTCAGGTTCTGATAAACAGAATGCGCCAATAATTTCACCAGTTGCTAAAGGTTTTAAATATTTTTCTTTTTGCTCTTCAGTACCGAAAGTTTCAAGTCCCCAACAAACTAATGAGTTATTAACTGACATTACAACTGAACATGAGGCGTCAACTTTTGAGAGTTCTTCTATTGCCAAGACATAAGAAACCGTATCCATTCCTGAACCACCATATTTTGGATCAACCATCATTGCTAAGAAACCCAATTCTCCAAGCTCCTTTATTTGCTCTGCTGGAAAAGTTTGATTTTCATCTCTTTCAATGACTCCAGGTAATAACTTTGTTTGAGCAAATTCTCTTGCCGCATCTCTCACTGCAATTTGCTCTTCAGTCAATTCAAAATTCATTCTTTATGCTTTTTTTAAAATTCATGCAAAAATACATTTTTTAAACTACTTTTGAGAATTGATGTTTGAGAATATGCAATACAGAGTTTTAGGAGTGATGTCAGGTACATCATTAGATGGAGTGGATTTAACAATTTGCACTTTTACAAAAACTAATAAATGGGCATTTAAAATAATTAAATCTGAAACAGTAAAATACTCTAATTCATGGAAAAATACTTTAGCCGTATTACATCTTTCAAATGAAGAAGAAATCACACAAATCAACAAAGATTACGGGAGGTTTTTAGGAGAAATAATCAACTCATTTTTGTCAAGAGAGAAAGTAGATTTTATTGCGAGTCATGGTCATACAATTTTTCATAAACCTGAAAACAAATATACTCTGCAGATTGGTTGTGGAAAAACTATTTCAAAAAAAACTAAAACTACAACAATCAATGATTTTAGAAGTTTAGATGTCTCCCTAAGTGGACAAGGAGCTCCTTTAGTTCCTATTGGAGATTTACACCTTTTTTCTAATTTTAAATACTGTATCAATCTTGGAGGGTTTGCAAATATTTCAATTAAAGAAGGAAACAATAGCATTAAGGCATTTGATATTTGTCCTGTAAATATTGTGATGAATAAAATAAGTCAAAAATTAGGTGTTGAATTTGATGAAAGTGGTAAAATTGCAGAAAGAGGAAAACTAATACCAGCGCTATTAATAAAATTCAATAACTTAGACTTTTATAAAAAGGATTCTCCTAAATCATTAGGTAGAGAATGGGTGGAAAAATTTATCAATCCTTTACTTTTAGAAGAATATAAATCAGAAGATATACTACATACTTTTTGCGAACATATTGCTATGCAAATTGGCGTTTTTTTGAAAAATAAATCAGTACTATTTACAGGAGGCGGGGTCTTTAACACTTATTTAATGAGCCGAATTCAACACTTCTCAAAATCAGAAATTATTATTCCAAGTAAAAATACAATCAATTTTAAGGAAGCTTTAATCTTTGCTTTTTTAGGAGTTTTAAGAATAAGAAATGAAGTAAATTGTCTAAAATCGGTCACTGGAGCAAAACATGATAATTGCGGAGGGATCATTCACAAATATTAGTATTAAAAATCTAACATCTCATATCAATTATCTGATGTCTTATTGATACATTTGCAAAAAATTTATTCTTATAAAATGGAAGAGTTACTAAAGAAGTTTGAAGATAAAAAACCAGAAGTAGTTTTTGAATGGCAAGATGCTGAAACTGATGCTAAAGGATGGATAGTGATCAACTCATTGAGAGGTGGTGCTGCTGCTGGGGGGACAAGAATGAGAGTAGGTGTAACAAAAGATGAAGTTTTGGCACTTGCAAAAACTATGGAAGTAAAATTCACAGTTGCCGGGCCTCCAATTGGTGGTGGTAAATCAGGGATTAATTTTGACCCTAGAGATCCAAGAAAAAAAGAAGTTTTACAAAGATGGTATGCTGCTGCTAAACCATTACTAAAAACATATTATGGTACAGGTGGAGATATGAATATTGATGAAGTTCATGAAGTAATGCCAATGTGTAAAAATGAAGGAATTTTATTCCCTCTTGAAGGAATTGTAAGAGGATACCATAAAAAAGATGAGGAAGGTACAATGAAAATCATCAATCAATTATCAGAAGGAGTTCCATTAATTGTAAGAGATGAAAAACTTACTCCTAACCCAAATAAAGATTATTCAGTTGGAGATTTAATCACTGGATATGGAGTTTCAGAGGCAATTCTGCACTACCACAAAATTTATGGTGGAGAAATTAAAGGAAAAAGAGTAATCGTACAAGGATGGGGAAATGTTGCGGGAGCAGCTTCTTATTATTTAGCTCAAGCTGGCGCTATCATTGTTGGTATTATTGATAAAGTAGGTGGTGTTGTTAATACTGATGGTTATACTTTTGAAGAAGTAAAATCATTATTAGAAGATCGTTCTTCGAACTTTTTAGAAGCTAACAACATGATATCATTTGAAGAAGCAAATGAAAAAATATGGAGTATTGGAGCTGAAATTTTTGTACCAGCTGCAGCATCAAGGTTATTGTCTCAAAACCAATTAGACCAAATGGTTGAAAATGGTTTGGAGGTAATTTCAGCAGGAGCAAATGTGCCTTTTGCTGATAAAGAAATTTTCTTTGGCCCTATTTCAAAAAGCGCTGATGAGAGAGTAAGTGTATTGCCTGACTTTATTGCAAATTGTGGAATGGCTAGGGTTTTTGCTTACTTAATGGAGGATGAAATTGACATTACTGATAAAGCAATTTTTGCTGACACTTCAGATTGCATTAAAAACGCATTAGTAAAATCACACGCAATTAATAATAGTAAAACGCACATTTCAAAAACAGCTTTTGAAATTGCACTAAAACAACTAGTCTAACTAAAAGTTAAATTATGGAAACAGAATTTTTGCAAATAGAATTTTTAAGCAACACTTTGTTTGATTATTCTTGGTTTATTGGAGCAGTACTTATAGGCTTACTTTTCAAAAAACTAATCTCAAAATATTTAAGCCATTTACTTTTTAAAATTGTAGGTAAAAAAGGGGCAGAAGTAGGAGTTGATAAATTTGACACTTTACTAACCAAACCAATTGGATTATTCATAATGCTTTCTATTATTTACTTAGGAAGTTCACACATCAACTACCCTGAAGTTTGGAATTTAGATCCAGAAAATGAAGTGGGATTAAAAATGCTAATCAATAAAGGATTTTCTATTATATATGTGTATTCTATTTTTTGGATATTCTTAAAAGTAATAGATTTTATAGGATTGATTCTAAATAAAAGAGCAGAAGCTACCGAAAACAAAATGGATGATCAACTAATTCCTTTTATTGTTGAGATTGCAAAAATTATCACTTATATATTTGCATTAGTAATTGTAATGGGTAATGTTTTTGAAATAGATATTACAGCCTTAGCTGCAGGTTTAGGTATTGGAGGTATTGCTTTAGCTATGGCATCTAAAGAAAGTTTAGAGAATTTACTAGGCTCTTTTACTATATTTTTTGACCAACCTTTTACTGTGGGCGACACTGTTACGGTTGGAACGGTTACAGGTACTGTTGAAAAAGTAGGATTTAGAAGTACGAGAATCAGAACTTTCGACAAAAGCTTAGTAACTGTACCTAACAAAAAAATGATTGATGCAGAGCTGGATAATTTAGGAATGCGCCCTGTTAGAAGAGTTAAGTTCAATATTGGTTTAACTTACGAAACTGCTCCTGAACAAATAAAAGCAATTGTAACTGACATTCAAGCGATGATTAATCAACATCCAAAAACAAATCAAGAAGGAAAGGTGCGCTTCCAAGAATTTGGATCAAGCTCTTTAGATATCTTGGTTATGTATTTTGTTGACAGCCCAAAATGGAATGATTTAATTGATGTAAAGGAAGATGTCAATTATAAAATAATGGAAATTGTAAAGAAACACAATAGTGATTTTGCTTTCCCAAGTACAACAGTATATTTACAAAAATAACTTTAAAATAAACAACTAACAAAAATTTATGATTATTACACTTATGATTATTGTATTCGTTTTAGGATACATGGCAATTGCTTTAGAGCACACAATTAAAGTTGATAAAGCAGCTTCAGCACTCATTATTGGAGGATTAGGATGGGCACTTTATGCATTCTCTGGAGTTGATGCACATCATATAAATGAACATTTATCACACCATTTGGTGGATATTGCTGAAATTTTATTCTTCCTTTTGGGGGCTATGACTATTGTAGAATTAATTGATGCTCATGAAGGCTTTTCAATTATTACTGATAAAATTACAACAAATAAAAGGGTAGCTTTATTGTGGATTTTAAGTATTATAACTTTCTTCTTTTCTGCTGCTTTAGATAATTTAACAACAGCTATTGTTATGGCTGCTTTACTTACCAAACTGATTAAAGATAAAGAAGATTTGTGGATGTTTGCTGGAATGGTAATCCTATCTGCTAATGCAGGTGGAGCCTGGTCGCCAATAGGTGATATAACTACTATTATGCTTTGGATTGGCGGGCAAGTAACAGCTACTAATATCATTACATCAGTATTTTTACCTTCAGTAGTTTGTGCAATAGTTCCTTTAATTTATTTAACTTTCAGACTAAAAGGAGATGTTACTCGTCCTGTTAATGTCGAAAGTAAAGAACATTATACCGACCCAACCACTCCATTCGAAAGAAACTTAATCTTTTACATGGGAGTAGCAGGACTACTATTTGTTCCAGTTTTTAAGACGGTTACTCACTTACCTCCTTATGTTGGGATGTTATTATCCTTAGGAGTCCTTTGGTTAGTTACAGAAATATTACATAGAAGTAAGAATCATGAACAAAAAGCAGTATTATCTGTCATTGGAGTACTTAAAAAAATAGATGTCCCTACTATCTTTTTCTTTTTAGGAATTCTATTAGCGGTAGCTAGTTTACAATCAGCAGGACAATTGGATATTGTAGCTACTTTCCTAGATAAAACTTTTAATGGCGATATTTATATCATCAATATAATAATTGGTTTATTATCTTCAATAGTTGACAATGTACCTTTAGTAGCAGGAGCAATGGGAATGTATGAAATTACACCAATGGGTGACTTTGCAGTTGATGGAAAATTCTGGGAGTTTTTAGCGTATTGTGCAGGTACGGGAGGTTCAGTTTTAATTATTGGATCAGCTGCAGGAGTTGCTGTTATGGGTATCCTGAAAATTGACTTTATTTGGTACATAAAAAACATTTCTTTGCTTGCACTTATGGGCTATTTAGCGGGAGCAGCTACTTATATCTTTATGCAATAAAAAATAAATTTATCGTTTAATACAAAACACTTTACATGATTCTCTTATTACAAATACAAACCGTTCCAGATAGCTTAACAAATCCTGAGATTACAGAAAAAACACTTTCAGTGGTTGATTTAATTACTTCAGGAGGAATTGGAGGGAATTTAGTAATGGGAACATTAGGAATCCTATCTATTTTTGCAATTTATATTTTGATTGAACGCTTTTCTTCCATTAAGAAAGCAAGTAAGGAAGATAAGAATTTCCTAAAAAGCATCCAGAATTTTGTTGAAGCAAAGGATATTGAAGCAGCAAAAGCATTATGCAGAAATACCGACAGTCCTATTTCAAGAATGATTGAAAAAGGAGTGAATCGCATCAACAAACCTATGACAGATATTTCAGCTGCTATTGAAAACCAAGGGAAGTTAGAGGTTTTCAAAATGGAAAATAACTTAGCCAACTTAGCAACTATTTCAGGTGCTGCACCTATGATAGGGTTCTTAGGAACTGTAATTGGTATGATTGTTGCTTTTCATGAAATGGCAAGTGCAGGAGGAAATATTGATGTTGAAATGCTATCAAAAGGAATATACACTGCTATGACAACCACAGTAGCTGGTTTAATTGTAGGCATTATCGCGTTTATTGCATACAACTATTTAGTATCCAAAGTAGATAAAGTAGTTTTCATGTTAGAAGCAAAAACAACTGATTTTTTAGATCTTTTACACCATAATGAATAATGGCATTAAGAAGCAGAAATAAAGTAACGCCAAATTTTAACATGTCCTCAATGACGGATATTGTTTTCTTATTGTTGATCTTTTTTATGCTAACCTCTACACTAGTCAGTCCTAACGCATTAAAGCTTATACTACCAAGCAGTAAAGCCAAAACTCTTGAAAAACAAACCATCTCAATTTCAATAACAAAAGATATTCAATTCTATATTAATGAGAACCCTGTATTAGAAAATACAATTGAACAGGAATTAAAATTAATCATAAGTAATGAACAGGAACCCGCAATTATTTTACATACTGATAAATCAGTAGCAATTGAACATGTTGTGAAAGTTATGGATATTGCCTACAGGAATAAATACAAGATTGTATTAGCCACAACACCTCATTAGAATGACTTCTTCAGAGAAGAAAAACAAAAAAAAAGGCATAATTGGAACAATACTGTTTCATGCATTACTCTTAGTTGCTTTTCTTTTTATGGGACTTACTTACCAAGACCCACCTCCATCTGAGGAAGGTATATCTATCAACTTTGGGGTTTCTGATGAAGGATTCGGAGAAATTGAACCTGAAAGTACTGATGATATAACTGAGATTGTAGAAGAAAAAATTATTGAAGAGCAAATAGAAAGTACTGAAGAAATCATTACACAAAGTAAAGTAGAGACACTAATAGTAGAAATAACTGAAAAGAAAGAAAATGTAGTAAAAAAAGAAGAGCCCAAGGAAGAGGTAATTGAAGAAAAAAAACCGGAAATAAATAAGAAAGCACTTTATCCTGGTAAAAAGAAGACAGAAACCTATTCAGAAGGAGAAATAGGTAGTGATTCAAATCAAGGTATAATTGATGGTGATCCAAAATCAGAAGTATATGAAGGTAGTGGTATTGGAGAAGATGGAACTGCATACCGGCTTGGTGGAAGAAAAGTTGAATTTAAAGCAGAGCCGATTTACAACACTCAAGTTGAAGGAACAGTTATTGTTTTAATAACAGTTGATAGATTAGGGAATGTAATTAGTGCTACTGCAGGTGTTAAAGGGTCAACAACTCTGAACAAACAACTATTACAAAGAGCAAAAGCAGCCGCACTTAAAACTAAGTTTGACACTAAAAAGAGTGCCCCAAATAATCAACAAGGAAAAATCATTTATAATTTCCGTTTAAACTAATGAATTATCAAGAAACGCTTGATTATCTTTTTAGTAAACTCCCAATGTATCAAAGACAGGGTGTTGCAGCTTATAAAAAAGATATTGGCAACATAATAGCTGGTTCAGAATACTTAGGAAATCCGCACACCCAATTTAAAAGCATCCATATTGCAGGAACTAATGGAAAAGGTTCTACTGCTCACATGCTAACTTCTGTACTACAGGAAGCAGGATATAAAGTTGGACTATACACTTCCCCTCATCTTAAGGATTTCAGAGAAAGAATTAAGGTAAATGGAAAAATGATTACTGAACAAGAGGTGGAAGACTTTGTAAAAGCAAACAAAACTATTTTTGAAGAAATGGAACTTTCCTTTTTTGAGTTTACAGTCGCTATGGCATTTGATTATTTTGCCAATCAGCAAGTTGATATAGCTATTATTGAAACAGGTTTAGGCGGCAGGTTGGACAGTACTAACATTCTCAATCCTGAACTTACAATCATCACAAATATTGGCTTTGACCATACTAATCTACTAGGCAACACACTTGAAAAAATTGCAGCTGAAAAAGCAGGAATTATAAAAGAGAATACGCCTATAATTATTGGAAGAAAACAAAAAGAAACAAATACTATTTTCCAACAGATTGCGAAAGAAAAAAATGCACATTTAATGTATTCCGAACCTCAACAGGACTATGCAACTGATTTAAAAGGAGAATATCAAAAGGAGAATATCAATACTACAATAACAGCCATAAAACAATTGCAGGAACAAGGTTGGTCAATAAATAGCAGCAATATTGAACAAGGATTATTAAAAATAGTAGCCAATACTCAACTATTAGGAAGGTGGCAAACTCTTAGTAAAATCCCCTATATTATTTGCGATACTGGACATAATGAGGATGGTATAAAGCAAATCAGTCAACAATTAAAAAATACAAAATACGAGAAACTCCACTTTGTGTTTGGCACAGTTAACGATAAAAATGTAGATGGTATTCTTTCATATCTGCCCAAAAATGCATGTTATTATTTTTGCCAAGCCAATATTGCAAGAGCAATGAATGCGGAAGAGTTAAAAAATATAGGAAAAGTATTTAATCTTAATGGAGACGCTTTTACTAGCGTAAAACAAGCACTTAATAATGCAATAGAATGTGCTAATAAAGATGATTTAATCTTTATTGGAGGAAGTACATTTATAGTGGCGGAAGTCCTTTAAATTAATTTAAAAAAACTTGCTTGTGATAAGAAATGGTATATATTTGCAATCTATTTTAAGGGCGATTAACTCAGTTGGTTCAGAGTGCCTCCTTTACACGGAGGAAGTCGGGGGTTCGAGTCCCTCATTGCCCACAACCATTAAGTTAAAGCCCTTGTTTATCAATGATTTACAAGGGTTTTCTTTTTTATGTTGTCAGATTTGTTGTCGTTTTAGAGCGAATACATAGCTTTATTCCTCTTCTTTAGTGTCTACAAAGTTAATGTTAATGCTAATAGGCTCTATCTCTTCCACCTCTTCATAAGCTTTTACCTTTCCAATTGAATAAGGAAGTAATTTTGAGATGGCGTTTATATACTCTATAGGACTGTCTATCTTATCTAGCATCTCCATTATCTTGTTTCCATCAATTGCTTGGCTTATATGCTCTCTAATGAGAAAAGTAGTAGTGCTTACTGAACCTTTAGGTCTACCTATAGGGTTTCCGCTTGTTCCTTTCTTAAATGGCATAGTCTTTTACTATAGATATAGAAAAAAGGCTAATAAATTTTAAATTCGATTGCTTACGCAATAATTTTAAATGGATAAATTGTTAAATTGTTAAAAAGCCCGAACAGCCCTAACATCGCTGGCGTAGTTCTTATAGAGGCCGTCCTGGGCTCCATTGTTGAAATCCTGTACCCACGCAGAGCCGTAGCCGACCTGAGTAGAACTCCAATAGTCGTAATTAGCAAAACCACCAATTGCGGCCTTATTTAAATACATTTCATTTAATTCATCTTTTGAAGGTAAGAACCAATCACTAAATCCACCAAGAGTTAGATTAGCACAAATATCTGCTGCTATGCCTGATGTTGTACATCCTGCTTCTATATCAATTGTGTTTTGAGTTCCTGTTCCAATAGCCGTTCCATTTGCTCCTGTAATATTAGTTCCATGACAACCCCATGCTACATTAGAGGATTGATCTGTAGGCGCTGCAATTAAGCCTCCGCCATTTCCATCTAACCAAAAGACAATACCGCCTTGATAAGTGGAGCCAATTGCTATACAAGAACCGTCATCCGTATTTGCTAATGGGTCATAGTTAGGAGCTGCAGCATCAGTGCAACCAAGTACAACTGCAATACAAGAACCATCATCTGTATTGGCATTAGCATTATAGTTAAATGCTGTTGAATCTGTACAACCATATATAATACAAGAACCATCATCTGTATTTGCTAATGGGTCATAGTTGAA
>CAJQLK010000049.1 GCA_905479165.1 uncultured Flavobacteriales bacterium
ATTATTTGTTATTGGAGTAAGTATTCTTTTATTTATTGTTTCAACAATTGTCCCATCAACACACTGGCTTATTGTAATTGCTTTTATAGTAGGTGCATTTTTCTCTGCATTAGCAGGAAATATGGGAATGAAAATAGCTACTAAAACAAATGTAAGAACAACACAAGCTGCTCGTACAAGTTTGCCAAATGCATTAAAAGTATCTTTTGGTGGTGGTACTGTAATGGGCTTAGGAGTTGCTGGTTTAGCTGTATTAGGGCTAACTGCATTTTTTATCTTATTCTACAACTTCTTTATGGGTGGCGCTTGGACGAATACTCATGATATGACGATAGTCTTAGAAACTTTAGCAGGATTCTCTTTAGGAGCTGAATCTATTGCTTTGTTCGCTAGAGTAGGAGGTGGTATTTATACTAAAGCTGCTGATGTAGGTGCTGATTTAGTAGGAAAAGTTGAAGCTGGTATTCCTGAGGATGACCCAAGAAATCCTGCAACTATTGCTGATAATGTAGGTGATAATGTAGGTGATGTGGCAGGTATGGGAGCTGATTTATTTGGTTCATATGTTGCAACTGTTTTAGCTGCGATGGTATTGGGTAACTATATTATAGATGTAAATGATATTAGCATCTTTAAAGGATTTGGTTCAATCGGTCCTATCTTATTACCAATGGCAATTGCTGGTGCTGGTATAGTAATTTCTTTATTAGGAACAATGTTAGTTTCAATTAAAGATAATGCCGCAAAAGAAAATGAAGTAATGGGTGCTTTAAATAAAGGAAATTGGTTCTCAATTGCTTTAGTTGCTGTTTCTTGTTACGGATTGGTAACTTGGATGTTGCCTGAAACTATGAAAATGAATTTCTTTGAAGCTGAAGGAGATATTTTGAAAGATATTACTGCTATGCGTGTATTCTATGCAACAATTGTTGGTTTAATTGTTGGTGGAGTTATTTCTTCAGTTACTGAATACTATACTGGTTTAGGTAAAAAACCAATCTTAAATATTGTTGAAAAATCAGCTACTGGTGCAGGAACAAATATTATTGCAGGTTTAGCTACAGGGATGATTTCTACTTTCCCAACAGTTATCTTATTTGCAATGGCAATCTGGTCATCTTATGCATTTGCAGGATTTTATGGTGTTGCTATGGCTGCATCAGCAATGATGGCAACAACTGCAATGCAGTTAGCTATTGATGCTTTTGGACCTATTGCTGATAATGCTGGTGGTATTGCTGAAATGAGTGAGCAAGATCCTATCGTAAGAGAAAGAACAGATATTTTAGATTCAGTAGGAAATACAACTGCTGCAACTGGTAAAGGATTTGCTATTGCATCAGCTGCATTAACTTCATTAGCTTTATTTGCTGCTTATGTAACTTTTACTGGAATTGATGGAATTAACATTTTTAAAGCTCCAGTATTAGCAATGTTATTTATTGGAGGTATGGTGCCTGTAGTATTCTCTGCATTAGCAATGAATGCTGTTGGTAAAGCTGCAATGGAAATGGTTTATGAGGTAAGAAGACAGTTTAAAAATATTTCTGGGATTATGGAAGGTACTGGGAAACCAGAATATGATAAGTGTGTAGAGATTTCTACTAATGCTTCATTAAAAGAAATGATGCTTCCTGGAATTTTAACTATTGGGTTTCCTTTAATTATTACTTTTATTCCTATGTTATTTGGAATGAATAACTTAATGATTGCTGAGATGTTAGGTGGTTATATGGCTGGAGTTACTGTAAGTGGTGTTCTTTGGGCAATTTTCCAAAATAATGCAGGTGGTGCTTGGGATAATGCTAAAAAATCATTTGAAGCTGGTGTAATGATTAATGGAGAGATGACACATAAAGGTTCTGCTGCACATGAAGCAGCAATTACTGGAGATACAGTTGGAGATCCTTTCAAAGATACTTCTGGTCCGTCAATGAATATCCTAATTAAACTAACTTGCTTAATTGGATTAGTTATTGCTCCAATATTAGGAGGTAGTCATGAAAATAATGAGAATATTGATAAGCAACAACAAACCAAGCCAATTAATGATGGTAATGTTGAGAAAGGTTTGATGTCGTCTAATGTTTCTTCTACTATGGAATCTGTAGCAATATCATATACTTTTGATAGAAAAACTAAGACTGTAACTGAAATAACAATTAAAGATATTGATTGTCGTGAAGAATCATCTGGGTGTGCTGAAGTACTAAAATTAGCTAACAAACAAAATATAGTATTTAAGTCTTCAAAAATATCAGTTGACAATAGAAGCAATGAGTTTGATAGAAAAGTTTCAGGTGAATTACATTTTGCAGACAAAACAATGCAAGCAACTTTATTATTTAATGTAAGAGGAAATGATAAAGGCTCAACAACACTTTTAGGTTCTATAATCTTATCGTCAGATAATTTTAAGAAATCCTCATCAGATGTTACTGTGTATGTAAAAGGGAAATCAAAATAAGATATTATTGATTAATAATAAAAAAAGCCGAGCATTTGCTCGGCTTTTTTTAATGGAATTTATATTGTAGCTAATTAAAAAGACCGTTAATTTCAGTATCTATCTTTTCAATTATTTTACTGAGGTCTTCATCTTTCTCAGCAAAATTAATATCATCAACTTCAATTACTAGTAATTTCCCTTTAGCATAGTCTCCAACCCATGCTTCATAGCGCTCATTAAGTCTTGTTAAATAATCTAATCGAATACTGTTTTCATATTCTCTTCCTCTTTTTTGAATTTGACCTACTAATGTTGGTACAGATGCTCTTAAATAAATAAGCAAATCAGGCGCTCCAATAAAACCATCCATCAGATTAAAAATTTCCATATAATTATCAAAATCCCTTGTACTCATCAGTCCCATTGAGTGTAAGTTAGGTGCAAAAATCTTAGCATCCTCAAAAATTGTTCTATCTTGAATGTAAGTTTCTCCACTTTCTTTAATATCTACAATCTGCCTGAATCTACTATTTAAGAAGTAAACTTGCAAATTGAATGACCATCTTTGCATGTCTTTGTAAAAATCATTCAAATAAGGATTATTTTCTACATCTTCATAATGAGCTTCCCATTTATAGTGTTTTGATAGTTTGGTTGTTAAAGTAGTTTTCCCACTTCCAATATTTCCTGCTATTGCAATATGCATATTTAAATTTTTGACTAAAATAAAAAAAGTATTGCTACTGCAGTAAGTAAAATGATGTTAGCAAAGCTTATTGTTGAAAACTTCTACTGAAGTTCCAAAAGGTAATCTGCAATTTCACGATTTTCACTAAGTCTTGGGACTTTAAATTGCCCTCCAAGTCTATTATTGTCACTTAACCATTGATAGAACTCATTGTTTTTAATTTCTACTAGTTCAGGGAATTTAAGAATTAGATTTTTAGTTCTTTTTGCCTGATAATCAGAATTGAGATTTTGCAGATTTTTATCAAGATCTTGCATAAATTTTTCCGTATTTTTTGGTGGTTGTTCAAATTCAATATACCATTGATGTCCTCCCGAATTTTCACTAATATATATAGGAGCAACTGTGTAGTCTCTAATTGAACAGTTGTGTTTGTTGCAGGTGTTTAGTATTGCTGTATCAGTATTATGAACCATAAGTTCTTCTCCAAAAGTATTTATACAGTTTTTGGTTCTACCACTAATCTTTATTCTAAAAGGGTAGAGGGTAGTAAATTCAATAATATCACCAATTAAGTAGCGCCATAATCCGCCATTTGTTGAAATGACAATGGCATATTTTTTATTTAATTCTACATCTTTTAGATTAATTGGTTCCATTATTCCTATTGAGAATTTTTCCATAGGAATAAATTCATAAAAAATTCCATAATCAAGCATGAGCAACATCCCTTCTGAAGGAGATTTGTCTTGCAATCCTATCAGTCCCTCTGATGCATTATACGCTTCTAAATAATTCATTTTTTTAGAAGGAATTAACTCTTCAAATTGCGATCTGTAAGGTTCAAAGTTCACACCTCCGTGCATGTAAAGCTCTAGATTTGGCCATACTTCTGAGATGTTCTTCTTTCCACTAATTTTTACTACTTGCTTCAGTAAAATCAACATCCAGGATGGGACTCCTGTAAGATTTGTGATATTTTCATTTACTGCTTGTTGTGCAATTCGCTCTAATTTTTTTTCCCATTCACTCATCAAAGCAGTTTCAATATCAGGAATTCTGTGGTAGTTTACCCAAAAAGGAAACTCATCTAAAAGAATTGCTGATAAATCTCCTTCTTTTGCTTTTCCACTTTGTGTTTCAGTAATTGATCCTCCAAGCATTAATCCTTTTCCATTATAGATGCAAGAGTTTGGAAAGTTATTTCCGTAAAGTGAAAGCATGTCTTTTCCTCCTTTAAAGTGGCAATCATGTAGTGATTCTTTTGAAATTGGAATAAATTTACTTTTGTTATTTGTTGTTCCTGAGGATTTTGCAAACCATTTTATTTTCCCTGGCCATAAAATATTTTCTTCCCCATTTCTAACTCTATCTATATAATGTGTGATTTCTTCATATTCCCGTATAGGTGTTTCTTTTTTAAATGAATCGTAATCTGAAATTTGATTGAAATTATGCTTATTCCCAAATAAAGTTTCTTTTCCTTTACTTATTAAATAATTGAGAACTTTATTTTGCGTTTCAATAGGGGAATCTTTAAACTTATTTATTTTTTTGATGCGTTTTTTCATCAAAGAAGAAAGTAAAGTATTTTTTATTGAAAAGTTGCTCAATTTTTGTAAATTTAAGGGCTTAAAAATACGAAAAAATATGCTGAGAGATACGCTTAAAAGAATGGATACTAATTTGCAAGATGTTGTGCGATATACATTGGATATACATGGAAAAATCCATAGTATGAATGATTATATTGGAAAGCAAGTAAAGATTAATTGGAGTGGTGTTGTGGTCTGTGGATGTGGTAAAAAAATGGATAGTTTTTATCGTGCAGGATTTTGTTACAAGTGTTTTTGGGAATCACCATTAGCATCTCAAAGTATTTTTAAACCTGAACTTTGTACAGCTCATTTAGGCATTGAAGAAAGAAATTTAGAATGGGAAAAAGAATTTCAAATTGCTCCTCATTATGTTTATTTGGCAAATTCATCTGGAATAAAAGTTGGAATAACTAGAGGAAGCCAAGGTGTTGTAAGATGGATGGATCAAGGAGCAAGCCAAGCAATTTTATTAGCAGAAGTCCCAAATAGAAGATTTTCTGGGGATATTGAGGTGTCTTTAAAGAGATTTGTTGCTGATGTTACAAATTGGAGAAAGATGCTTTCAGGAACTCCAGATTCAGTTGATTTAGTTGCAATGAAAGAAGAACTTTCAGCTCATGTGCCTGAAGAATTAAAACAATATATTTTACCTGACAATAAAGTAACTGAAATTAGATATCCTGTAACGCAATATCCATCTAAAATTAAAAGTATAAAATTAGAAAGAACACCAATTTTAGAGGGGACGCTTTTAGGAATTAAAGGACAGTACCTTTTATTTGATGGAGATAGAGTTTTTAATATCCGTTCTCATGAAGGATTTATTTCAGAATTTTCAGTTCAGGAAATTGCCCAAGGAACTTTATTTTAATTTCATAATAAATGGAACCCTTGCCTGAATTTTATCTCTTTTTATGAGATTTTCAATTGGATTAGTAAGTTCAGTTTTCAATCCTAACTTCAGCATTACTAAATCAGAAATACTTGTTTCTCCTCCAAATTTTAGAGCTAATTCAGTAAATGGATCTTTCTTTCTAGGAAGAGAGATGATTCTGTAATCATCAATTTCAGCTAAATAAACAGCAATTTCTACTGCTTTTTCAAGACCTCCGTATGTATCAATAAGCCCAATATCTTTTGCATCATAGCCAGTCCAAACTCTCCCTTGTCCTATTTCATCTACAGCTGTAGTGCTCATATTTCTTCCTTCTCCTACATGAGTGATAAATGTTGTGTAAATATCAACTATACTCTTTTGGATTTTATCTTCTTCAAATTTAGTTAATGCTCTATTCATTCCCATATCAGCATGCTTGTTGGTATTCACTGTGTCGATAGAAATCCCTAATTTATTTTTGTAAAGTTTTTGTAGATTAGGAATCATTCCAAATACTCCAATTGAACCTGTAAGTGTTGTGGGGTTTGCTACTATGCTATCAGCTGCACAAGCAATATAATACCCTCCACTTGCCGCATAATCCCCCATAGAAACTATCAAAGGTTTTACTTCTTTTGCCAATATAGTTTCTCTCCAAATAACATCAGAAGCCAAAGCACTTCCCCCTGGAGAATTTACTCTTAATACTATAGCCTTTACATTTTTATCTTCTCTTGCAGTTTTTATTGCTTTAGCAGTTGTTTCTGATCCAATACTTTTCACATCTCCTTTTCCAGAATTGATTTCTCCAGTTGCATAAATAATTGCAATTTTATTTCTGCTAATTTCTTTCTTTTCAACTTTTACATTCGAGTATTTGCTTAAAGAAATAAAGTTTAGCTTTTCTGATTTTGAAATGACTAATAAGCTATCATCAACTTGATCTTGATACAAAAGAGCGTCAACATAATGTAAATCCAAACAGTTTTTAGCATTCTCTAAGCTTAAATTATTTGCATGATAATGAATATCAGATAAAGTCATGCCTCTTTGACTTGCAATGCTGTCAAATAAATTATCAGCAAAAGAGTTGAGTAATAATTGCATTTGTTCTCGGTTTGCATCACTCATTTTATCCAACATAAATGGTTCTACTGCACTTTTAAATTTACCGTGTCTTATTATTTGAACTTCAATATCTAACTTTTCTAAAAGTTCTTTGTAAAACATAATACCTGCAGAAAACCCCTTAAGTTCTACTATCCCTTCAGGATTCAAATAAATTTTATCAGCAACTGAAGAAAAATAATAACCACTTTGAGAGTATACTTCAGAGTATGCGATAATTGGCTTCCCACAACTTTTAAATTCCACTAGCTTGTTTCTTATTTCTTCAATTTGAGATAGTCCTGCATTAGGAAATGAAGTGTTTAAGTAAATTGCTTTTATCTTGTTATCATTTTTTGCTTTTTCAATATTATCAAGTACTTCTTTTAGTTCTATAGTGGATGCTATATCACCTGAAAAACTCAATCCGTTTAAAGGGTTTTCTGAAGAACGTTCAACTACAGAAGTATTGGCTAAATCAATTTTCAGAATTGAATTTTCCCTTAGCTTTACTTCATCTTCTGAGCTTAAAATAGCAACAAATCCAATAATTAATAAAATCATTATAATTATAGAGGAGATGATTCCTATAATTGTAGTTAAGATGTTTTTTAAGAAATTTTTCATAATTTGGTTTTTTTAACACTGCAAATATAATAAAATCACTACTGTTTTGATAGTAAAAATCACATTTTAGCTTAAGTTACAAAAATACAATTTTTAAACAGTTGATTTGCTACAATCTTATTATATTTGATGACTTTAAAAATTATGAATAAAGTTTTTTTACAATTAGGCAGTAATTTAGGAGAAAGAGAAATTCTTATCTCCTCAGCACTTACTAACATATCTACTCAAATAGGCACTATAATTTCTCAGTCAAAGATTTATGAAAGTACACCTTGGCGAGTTGATGGGCAGGAAAATTATTTAAATCAGGTAATAGAAATTAAAACTGAACTTCCTGCTGATAAAATTTTAGAGTTGGTATTGAAGATTGAGAATGATTTAGGAAGGGTTAGATTGGAGAAATGGGGAGAAAGGTTGATTGATATTGATATTATTTTTTTTAATAGTGAGATTATTGAAACCCCAGAACTGTGTATTCCTCACAAGCACATGCATGATCGAAATTTTGTTTTAGAACCCTTAAATGAAATTTCACCAGAATTTGTGCACCCTAAATATAATAAAACAATTTCTGAATTATTTAAACAATCCAAAGATACTGAAAAAGTAGCTGTTTATGTTGTATAGTCATATTGCTATTGAAGGAAATATTGGTAGTGGAAAAACTACTTTAGCTACTATGCTATCCAATGATATTGATGCAAGATTAGTTTTGGAACAATTTGCTGATAACCCTTTTTTGCCAAAATTTTACTCAGATCCTGAAAAACATGCTTTTCCTTTAGAGCTTTTTTTTATGGCTGAAAGGTATCACCAATTAAAAAACTTAAAAGAACAAGATTTGTTTAAGCCGCAAATTGTCTCGGATTATTTCTTTGTGAAATCAAAGTTATTTGCTCAGAATAATTTAAAGAAAGATGAAATGCAACTCTTTAATCGATTGTTTGATATTATGCTTTCTACTTTGTCAAAACCTGACTTGTTAGTGTATTTGTATTCTGATGTTGAACGGTTACAACAAAATATTAAAAATAGAGGAAGAGATTTTGAGCAAAATATTTCTGATGAATACTTGCAAAACATTCAAGATAAATATTTAGATTTTTTGAGGAAGCAAAGTGATTTTCCTGTGCTTTTACTAGATGTAACTTTTGTTGATTTTGTTGCAGACAAAAATATTTATGATAAAATTGGTGAACTTATTTTTGTAGAATATAATGTTGGCGTCACTAATGAAGCGTTATAGCCAATTAGTAAGATCTCTTTCAATTAGTTTTTCAAGTTGTTTAATGTCTTTTTTATAGTATTTTTTTGTTAAGATGTTAATGGTTTTGTTATCTATCTTTTCTGGTTTTGAATATATTGTTTTTAATATATAGGATACAATGAATCCTGGCAAATACTTACTGAACTCAATGTTTGGAATCAGATTGTTCTTTCTAAATTTCATAACAATCCAACCAGCTACCCCTTTTGGTTTACCAGCTACATTTGCTTTTTTTGATGTGTTGGGAGTGAAAGAGCTGTCTACTCCTAAAAACTCAAAAACCTCTTTAGAAATCTTTTGAGGATCATCAATAATATCTTCAAATAGAATGACTTTGATTTGCTCTTTTTTAAATTCCTTAAAATACCTGCTTAACTGTCTAAAGTAAAACCCTTTTTCTTTGTAATGATATAAGGGACTCCATTTTTTTTCAATTCTTTCCTCTTCAGAATTTATTGCCTCAATAAAACTATTTATTGGTTCTCTGTCTGCTCTTTTTGCATGCAGATAATTTGAGTAAGCTCTTTTAACAGGTTGCCTTAAAATTGCAATAATTTTCACATCAGGTAAGTGTTCCTTTATTAGAGTTGCACAATTCTTATTGTATATATATGCTGGTGAAGCTTCGCCAAGTGCAATTTCATTTTCTGCATTATCAAACAATGCATAGTATTCCTTAAGCTTTGATATTTTACTTCCTTGTCTACCTTTTACAATATAGTTGTTCTCTGTTTCAAGATTATTAAAAAACATTGGCTCTTTAAAATGCGTCAAGAAAACATCAGGATGTTGCTTTAGATAGGTGTACAGGGAAGTTGTTGCAGCTTTCATTGCACCAATAATTATAAAATTAGGTTTTTTAATTTCTTTCATATGTAAAAAAAATAGCCCCATAAAAGGGGCTATAAATATGTTATATGTTTTGCATTATTATTTTGTTAAAGTGATAAAAGCTTCATTTGCTCTTAAGTTTACAAATTCTAAATCCTTAACAGCTTCTGATTTGTAAGAAGCATCAGAATTAATTGCATTTGTTAAACTGCTCATTGCGGCATCATTATTTCCTGATCTTGCATTTGCAATGGCATTTAAATAATTACAAGCAGCTGTATTTTCATTACAGTTTGCTGAATTCTTTCCGTTTAATAATTGAGCTAAAGTTGCATTAAATGATTTTCCATTTTTGTAGAATCTTGCAGCTTTTGTGTATTCCCCTTGTCTGATGTCTAATACTGCTTGATTGTTTTCAGTTGTATTAGCGTCATTAAATAATTTTTGTGCTTTTGATAGTTGCTCTTTTCTTGCAGCAATAATTCCTTTATTTGTTAAAACATCTGAAGTTACACCTCCTAATTCTTCAGCTTTTTCAAGGTAAGTCATAGCTTCACTAAAACTTCCTTTTGCTAAATACATACAGGCAATATTATTGTAACCTCTCCAGTCATTATGCAATTCAACTACTTTGTTGTAAATAGCATTTCTAGTAATTTCATCAGAAGTTAAGGTTGCAGAGAATAATAATTCTTTCACATCTAATTCTTCTGGTGTAGTTGTAGATAAAGTAGCAATCTCTTCATCAGTTCTTTTTGGTTGGTAAGATCTGATTATAATAGTTGCTTTTCTTAATTGTGGTAATACATTATCCTCAATTGCACTATAAATTTCAGCTAAATCTCTAATTTGCTGTTCTCTTACTTCAACATCAGCAATAGAATTTACAATTTTATTGATTCTTCTTTTGTCTTTTATGTTTGATTCTTGTACTAATGATTCGAAACCTTCCCAGTCTTCTCCTATTGATGTTTCAGTGTATAGATCGCTATTTTTTGCACCATCAACTTTTAAAGATCTTAATAATCTTTTAGTGTAATTTAAAGTGCTTTTCATTCTGTTGTCAGAAACATTATCATTCATATTTACACTACCTTCAGGAGATGCGTAAGAGATAATTTCAATTGAATGAGTTTTGTATCTGTTTTTAGCGAAAGTTTTTAATGCTTTAATATCGTCATCACTTTTTTCAGTAGTTCTGATGTTTGATTGATTAACTAAAAAATAGATTGTGGCAGTTTCTTCTAAGATTGTTTCATGCTCATAATCATGATTATTGTTTGCTAAATCTTCAGTATCTTGAACTCTAGTTGAAGTTGCAATCACTCCATTAGCAATATTTACAGACTCTAGTATTTTTTCTTTGTCTTTTTGTTTTGCAACTGCTCTTAATTCCAAAGTTGAGCTCATCATTTCATTAGAATAACTAATTGCATCATTGTATTTAAAGCTGCCTCCAGTTGCATTAAATATTGTTGCTTCTCCTCCTGTTGCTTCTTCACCTTGAATTGTAATTGTTTTAAATGCAGTTTCTCCTCCATTATAAACTAAAACGGGAGTAAAATCTAAAGTTGCGTTTTTTACAAAATAATTTTCAGGAAAAACTCCATTTATTGTTAGTCCAACATTTCCACCATGCGCTTCTAATATTGTAGGTGTAACAGTGTAGCTTACTGTTTTGTATTTATTAGCCATATTACTTAGTCCACAACTACTAATTGTTGAAACTAAGGCTAAAATGTAAAAGATTTTTGAAATTCCCATTTCTTCGTTTTTTGTTTAGGTTAAATATTTGCAAATATAAAAAATATTGAATACATACAATGCGTTTAACTCTTAGCTTATACAAATTGTTTGTTAGTAAATTAAGTTATTAAAGTATTTTTAGTTAAGTTTGCAAATAGTAATAAATTAAATACTCATATGTTATATAAATCAAAACTTACGCTAGTAGCAATAATATTTTCTTTTACATCTGCCTTTTCACAGGATGCAGCAAATTATAGTGCTTCTAAAGAACAAATCAATAATTCAAAGAATCTATTTACGGATCTTTCGATTAGTATTAATTATGGAATAACTAAATTTAATGGGGATATTAGTCAGTATCCTTTTTTTGCTGCTGAACAAAAAGAATTGGGGTATCAAGACTCAGATTTTCAAGAAAGAAGATTCGCATTTTCTTTTAGTTTAGAAAAGAAAATTGATAAAAATTTTTCAATCAGTATAGAAAATATTTCAGGTGAATTTGCTGGTCTAAGACGACCAAATGAATATAAAGGTAATAAAATTCATGTGCCTTATTCAAACGTTTCACCAGGTATGCCAGGTTATTTTGACGCAAATTCTTCAGGAGATAAATTTGTTAACTCTTTTAACGAAACAGATATATTATTAAATTTTAATATTAATTCTACTATTGCAAGATTGACAAAAAAAGAAATGCCTGAAAATTTTTCTATTATTTTTAAAATAGGCTTTGGTTACAATGAGTTCAGAAGTTTGAGAACGGATTTATATAACGATAATTATATATATAGTTTTGGTTATGGTGAGTTAACTAAAAATGAATCAAATGATCCTGTGTCTGAATCTGTTATGGTTATGGGTACTAAATTAGAGTATAAATTCGTAGAGGATTTAAGTTTAATATTAGATTACACTATTCGACTTTCTAATTCAGATAAATGGGATTCATCAATTATGGAGGGAGGACAAGGTAGAGATAGATTCTCTTTCCTATCATTTGGACTGGCTTATGATTTAGGTGCAGTCAATACAACTAAAGATTAATTTTCTCCCATATTTTCCATATAACAATACCAGTTGTAACAGATACGTTTAATGAATGTTTTGTGCCAAATTGAGGTATTTCAATTACTTCATTGCAAAGGTCAATTGCCTGCTGGTCAACTCCATTTACTTCATTTCCCAATATAATCGCAATTGGTTTTTTAGGTAATTTAAATTCGTTTAGAAAAGTTGATTTATCTGCTTGTTCAATACCAACAACATAATATCCCTCTTTTATTAATTGTTTTAAAGCATCAGTTGTATTTTTAACGTATTTCCAAGTTACAGAATCAGTTGAACCTAGTGCAGCTTTACGGATTTCTTTATTGGGTGGTGTTGCAGTAATCCCGCATAAAATGATGTTTTCAATTAAAAAAGCATCAGAAGTACGAAATACAGACCCTACATTTAAAGCACTTCGTACATTGTCCAGCACAACAGTAATGGGTGTTTTGTTAGCACTTTTAAACTCCTCAATATTTATTCTTTGTAAATCTTTGTTTTTTAACTTTTTCATCACTTATATTTGTTGCAAAATTAAAGAATAAATTTTTGGCAGCTAAGAAGAAGAAAGAAAAGAAAATTACCCCCTTAATGGGACAATATAATATGATTAAAAGTAAACACCCTGGTGCTTTGCTTTTGTTCAGGATTGGTGATTTTTATGAGACTTTTGGTAAAGACGCCATTAAAACATCAAAGATCTTAGGAATAGTACTTACTGCTCGTAACAATGGCGATTCGAAAATTGAGTTAGCAGGTTTTCCTCATCATTCTTTAGATACTTATTTGCCTAAATTAGTTAGGGCAGGAGAGAGGGTAGCTATTTGTGATCAGTTAGAAGACCCTAAAGCTACAAAAGGAATTGTAAAAAGAGGAGTTACTGAATTAGTTACTCCTGGAGTTTCTTATAATGAACTCACCTTAGAGACAAAGAAAAACAATTTTTTAGCATCCATTTATTATGGTAAAAAGAATATTGGGGTTTCTTTTTTAGATATTTCAACAGGTGAGTTTTTAGTTGCTGAAGGAAAGGCGGATTATGTAGATAAATTATTGCAAAGCTTGCGTCCTACTGAGGTTATTTATCAGAAGAATAAAAGAAGAAAATTTGAAGAAGATTTTGGGACTTCTTTTTATACTTATATGCTAGATGATTGGGCTTTTACTGCTGATTACACACGTGATTTACTACACAAACAATTTGATGCAAATTCATTAAAGGGATTTGGGATTTCAGATTTAGAAGAAGGCGTAATTGCTGCTGGAGTTGCTTTGCATTATTTGAATGAAACACAACATCATCAAACAAAACACATTTTAAGTATTAGTAGAATAGAAGAAGAAAAATATGTATGGATGGACCGATTTACAATAAGAAATCTGGAGCTATTTTATTCGCCAAATGAAGGCGCAAAAACATTGATTGATGTATTAGATGATACAAAATCAGTAATGGGGAGCAGGATGTTAAGAAGATGGTTAGCCTTGCCTTTGAAAAATGAAAAACAAATAAGTGTACGCCATAATATAGTTGAACAGATGCTTACTGATGATAAATTATCAGAAGTAATTTCCGAAGAGATTGCTAAAATTGGAGATTTAGAGCGCTTGATTTCAAAAGTAGCGACTCAAAGAATAAATCCAAGAGAATGTCGAAGGTTGAAAGATGCTTTAATTGCTTTGAAACCTATACAAGAAATTTGTAGCGCATCAGGAAAAGATTTGCAAAAATTAACAAGTAAAATAAATATTTGTGAGTCAATAAAGGAGAGAATAGCAAATGAATTAAGCGACAACCCTCCAATGTTATTGCACAAAGGAAATGTTATAAAAGAAGGAGTGAATACTGAACTAGATGAGTTGCGTTCTATTCAAAATTCTGGAAAAGAGTATTTAGATAAAATGTTGGAGCGTGAGATTGAGCGTACAGGGATTTCTTCCTTAAAAATATCATTTAATAATGTATTTGGTTATTACTTGGAGGTGAGAAATAGGTTCAAGGATCAAGTTCCTGAGGAATGGATAAGAAAACAAACGCTTGTAAGTGCTGAGCGCTATATTACGGAAGAACTTAAGGAATATGAATACAAAATTTTAAGTGCTGAAGGCAGAATTTCTGAAATTGAAACTCAAATTTTCTCTGAGCTAGTCCAAAGTATAGCAGTTCATATTCAACAAATACAATTAAATGCTTCGATCATTTCTCAATTAGATTGTTTGCTTTCGTTTTCATCCATTGCAAACAGACATAATTATAGTAAGCCAAATGTAAATAATAGCTCGGATTTAGCAATTAGAAAAGGTAGACATCCAGTAATTGAACAGCAATTGGAAATGGGCGAACCTTATATTACTAATGATGTAAATTTGAATAGAGAACAGCAACAAATAATGATGATTACTGGACCAAATATGTCGGGTAAATCAGCATTGTTAAGGCAGACTGCCTTGATTGTTCTTATGGCACAGATTGGAAGTTTTGTACCTGCAAAATCAGCAGAAATTGGATTGGTTGATAAAATTTTTACAAGAGTAGGAGCTTCTGATAATATATCAATGGGCGAGTCTACCTTTATGGTAGAGATGAACGAAACAGCTAGTATCTTGAATAATTTATCGAAAAATAGTTTGATACTATTAGATGAGATTGGTAGAGGAACAAGTACTTATGATGGAGTCTCAATTGCATGGGCAATTGCTGAATATCTGCACGAACACCCAACAAAAGCAAAAACATTATTTGCTACTCATTATCATGAGCTTAATGAAATGAGCCAGCAGTTTGATAGGATAAAAAACTATAATGTATCAGTAAAAGAAAGTGGAAAGACTGTTATCTTTATAAGAACCTTAATAGAAGGCGGAAGTGAGCATAGTTTTGGGATACATGTTGCTAAAATGGCAGGAATGCCAAAACAAATAGTTAAAAAAGCAGAAAAAATATTAAAGCAACTGGAATCATTAAGAGGAAAAGAGAAAAATACTGAAGCAATTAGTGCTGAAAATGATATGCAACTGAGCTTTTTTAAACTTGATGATCCTATACTTGAAGAGATTAGGGAAGATATAAATAGTATAGATATCAATACTTTAACTCCTGTAGAGGCATTAATGAAGTTGAATGAGATAAAAAAACTATTAGGAAACTAGTTTTTGATTTTGTAGTATTGAATATTTAGTTAAATTTGCCGTCCTTATTGCGAGTGTAGCTCAGGGGTAGAGCATCACCTTGCCAAGGTGGGGGTCGTGAGTTCGAATCTCATCACTCGCTCGGAAGTTTTTTTAAGACACACACACACACCCTGCCCGGGTGGTGGAATTGGTAGACACGTTGGACTTAAAATCCAATGGACATTAGTCCGTACGGGTTCAAGTCCCGTCCCGGGTACAAAAAGCAGAAACGAAAGTTTCTGCTTTTTTTTTATAGACTTTCTAGAATAGTTGCAGTTGTTCTAGTGCTATTTTTAATATAATTAGTTGCTATTTTTTGATCAAAATTAGCAAATGAATCAATCGCTAAAGTTAGCTCAGTATAATTACTAATACTTTTAGCTCCTTTTAATGCTATCAATTCGGTAGCTTCATTGAATTTTTGATAATTAGGGCCAAATATAGCGGGTAATCCAAAAGTTACGGCTTCTAAAATATTATGTATTCCTGACCCAAATCCACCTCCAATATAAGCAATAGAACCATAGCTGTAGATATGAGATAAAATTCCAATACTGTCAATAATAAGTACATTTGAAGTAAAGATGTTTTTGTCATCCGCCATAGAATATAGCAGTGCATTAGTCTGTTTTTTTAAATCAGAGATGTTTTGCAATTCATGTGGAGCAATTATGTAATTATTTTCAGGGTGATCCTTAATATATTTTACTAAAATAATTTCATCCTTAGGCCAAGTGCTTCCACAAATAATAGTAGGCTTACTTTTGCTAAACTGCTCAATTAAAGGAATTCTTACTGGGTTTTGAGTATTGGCTAGTACACTATCAAAGCGACTATCACCACTAATAGTCGTATTTTTAAAACCGATACTTTTTAAAAGCTCAGCAGAGTTTTTGTCCTGTACAAAAAAGTGTGTAACATTTTTAAGCTGCTCTGCCCACCATTTATATTTAAAAAATGCTTGTCCATCACGAAAAATAGAAGATACACTATAAAAAGAAATATTTTGTTTTTTAAGCTCACCCATATAATTGAACCAGAACTCATATTTTATAAAAACAACTTTTATAGGTTTCACAATACTGATGAATTTTTTTGCATTTGATTTTGTATCAGCAGGGAGATAGCTAACAAAATCAGCCAAAGGAGTATTTTTTCTTATTTCGTAACCAGAAGGAGAAAAGAAAGTAAGTAATATTTTGTGTGTTGGATACTTTGCATTATATGCCTGAATAATTGGTTTTCCTTGTTCAAATTCCCCAAGAGATGCGCAATGAAACCAAACAATATTCTTTTGATTTTTTGTAGCTTCCTTAATTTTTTGAAAGATATTTTTTCTTCCATTTACCCACAGCTTAGCTTTACTGTTAAATAGTGAAGCAAAATAAACTGCAACTACATAAAACCAAATGCTAATATTGTAAAGGGCATTCATTAGAAGTAATGAAATTCTTCATCATTTTTTCTGTGAATAGGAATAATTACTTCAAATTTAAAACCTAATAATTGATCCCATTTCCTTTGGCTAGAATAATGCTGTTGATTTACAAAATCATAACTTCTATTAATTTTAGTGTAAGCCATAGTGTAGTTTATCCCTGCACTAGCCTGAAACTTTCCTTTTTTACTGTAATATTTATAGTCTGCAGAGAGTTTGGTGCTAAATCCGTTAGAGAAACGATCGTAACCTTTTTTCATTTCCTCATCAAGCTGAGGAATATTCTGATTTTTAGTGTTAATGTATATTTGATGTTGCAAATAACCAAATCCTTGAGTCATATAAATACCACTCAAATTAGTTTCTTTAAAATGAAAAGCATAACCCATAAAAAGATGTGCATCAAGCCCTCTTTGCATTAAAACTACATTAGAATAATGTCCGTCATCACCAATAATTGCTCCTGTTGAGGTTGAGATATTGTCAAAAAGTGTTGAATCTTTTACATTCTTACCAAACATGTAATTTCCTTCAATTCCATAAAATAGATTATTAGCAGTTTCTGAAAAATAAGATGTGCCAATAGCTGAATTATCTCCAAAAGTATTCGCTAAATCACTAGTTGGAATCTGATAGGTGTAGTTAAAAGTAAAGGCAGATTGTTTATTTTCTTGAGCTTTTAAATTGCTAAATACTACTGATAAAAGTATAAAAAGGATGTTTCTCATTTGTTGCTTTTTCATTTGAGGGCTAAAATACTATAAGTGCAACAATTAACGCAAAGCATTGTGTAATAATTGTCTATATTTGCTGTCCATTTATAACAACACGAAAAGTAAGATGAATAAAACGATATTAATAACAGGAGGTGCTGGCTTTATTGGCTCTCATGTTGTAAGATTATTTGTGAATAAATATCCAGATTATAAGATCGTTAATCTTGATAAATTGACTTATGCTGGAAACCTGGAAAATTTGAGAGATGTTGAAAATACTGATAATTATATCTTTGAGAAAGGAGATATAGTTGATGAAAGCTATATTAAAGATTTATTTACAAAGTATAAATTTGATGGCGTAATTCACTTAGCTGCAGAGAGCCATGTTGATAGATCAATCACAAATCCAATGGAATTTATAATGACAAATGTAGTTGGGACAGTAAATTTATTGAATGCTGCTAAAAATCAGTGGAAAGGAAATGAGGATGGTAAGTTGTTTTATCATGTTTCTACTGATGAAGTTTATGGGAGTTTAGGCGATACAGGTTTTTTTTTAGAAACTACTTCTTATGACCCTCAATCACCATATTCATCTTCAAAAGCGAGTTCTGATCATTTTGTTCGTGCTTATGGAAATACTTATGGTATGCCATATGTAATTTCAAATTGTTCTAATAATTATGGGCCTAATCAGTTCCCTGAAAAATTATTGCCACTATTTATAAATAACATTAGAAACGGAAAATCATTACCAGTTTATGGTGATGGAAAATTTACTCGTGATTGGCTTTATGTGGTGGATCATGCTATTGCGATTGATAAAATCTATCATGAAGGAAGAAATGCTGAGACTTATAATATTGGTGGTTTTAATGAATGGACAAATATTGACCTGATTAAAATATTATGTAAGCAAATGGATATTGCTCTATGTAAAGAAGAAGGTACTGCTCAGCAGTTAATCACTTATGTAAAAGATAGACCAGGACATGATAAACGCTATGCAATTGATGCAAATAAATTGAAAAATGAATTGGGTTGGGAACCATCTTTACAGTTTGAAGAAGGACTTGCTAAAACAATTGCTTGGTACTTAGAAAATGAAAAATGGATGGATAATATTACATCAGGAGATTATCAGAATTACTATAAAAAACAATACAGTTAAATGTTAAAATGGTTTTCTAAAAAGAATATAGAGCTAGACCTAGATCCTCTTGATTTTTCAGTTTTGAAAACAGACATTCATTCGCATTTTATTCCTGGAATTGATGATGGCTCTGCTGATATGGGAACTACAATTTCCTTAATTAAAGAGATGCAAGGGTTGGGATTTAAGAAGGTAATAACTACCCCTCATGTAATGAGTGATTTTTACAAAAACACATCTGATATAATTTTAAAAGGACTTACTGATATTCGATCAGAACTTAAAGTTCAAAATATTAGTATGGAAATTGAAGCTGCTGCTGAATACTATATTGATTATGATTTTGAACAAAAAATAGGCAATGAAAAATTCTTAACTTTTGGTGATAACTATATTTTGGTTGAACTTTCATTTATGGAAGCTCCAAAAAACATGTTTGATATTATTTTTAAACTGCAATTAGAAGGTTATAAAGTAGTGTTAGCGCATCCAGAAAGGTATGCTTTTTTTACTATGGATGACTATGAAGAACTTGTAAGAAGAGGGGTTCTTTTACAGATAAATTGGCTTTCAATTATTGGCTATTATTCCCCTCAAATTGAACAAAAAACTAAAGATTTAATTGCAGTAGATATGGTGAGTTTTATTGGTAGTGACTGCCATAATATGAATCATGCTGAACTATATAAAAAATGCAAGACTAAAAAAGCCTGGCATGATTTAAATAATAGTTCTAAACTATTAAATAATACTTTATAAAGTTGCGCTAGAAGATTCCAGTTTCCTATCTACTTTTTTAAATAAACCTTGTAAAACCTTTCCAGGCCCAACTTCAGTTACAGATGATAACCCGTCTGCTATCATTTGTTGCATGGTTTGAGTCCACATTACAGATGCAGTAAGTTGCTTTTTTAAGTTTTCTTTTATATCTTCAGGATTTGTAATTGCTATTGCAGTTACATTTTGATAAATAGGGCAGACTCCTTCCTTAAATTCTGTATTATCAATTGCAGTTTCAAGCTCAGCTCTTGCTGGTTCCATTAGCGGGGAATGAAACGCACCTCCAACTGGAAGCTTTAATACTCTCCTTGCTCCAGCTTCTGTAAGTTTTTCGCATGCTATATCAATTCCGTTATTAGAGCCTGAAATCACTAATTGCCCTGGGCAATTGTAGTTAGCAGGAACAACAACTTCTTCTATTTCTGAACAGATATTTTCTACAACTTCATTGTCTAAACCTAAAACAGCAGCCATAGCAGATGGGTTTTGCTCGCATGCTTTTTGCATAGCCATTGCTCTTTTAGACACTAGTTTTAATCCATCTTCAAAAGATAAATAACCAGCTGAAACTAATGCTGAAAATTCACCAAGAGAATGCCCTGCTACCATTTCTGGTTTAAAATAACCCTCCTTTACTTTAGCTAAAATCACAGAATGTAAAAAGATGGCAGGTTGTGTTACTTTTGTTTGTTTTAGTGCTTCAACATCTTCACCAAACATAATATCAGTTATTGAAAATCCTAAAATTTCATTTGCTTTTTCAAACATTTGTTTTGCATCTACTGATGCTTCATAAAGATCTTTACCCATTCCAGGAAATTGCGCTCCTTGCCCAGGAAATACATATGCTTTCATTTTTTATTTAATTAAATTCATAAACTCTGCTCTTGTCTTTTCATCTGACATAAATATTGCGGAAAAGGCAGAAGTTGTTGTTGAAGAGTGTTGCTTTTGGACTCCTCTCATTTGCATGCAAAGGTGTTGTGCTTCAATTACCACAGCTACTCCCTTTGGATTTAAAGTTTCTTGTATGCAGTCTTTTATTTCATGTGTTAATCTTTCTTGAACTTGTAGTCTTCTTGAAAAAACATCAACTATTCTTGGAATTTTACTAAGCCCTACAATATAACCGTTAGGTATGTAGGCAATATGTGCTTTGCCAAAAAATGGTAACATATGATGCTCGCATAAAGAGTAAAGCTCAATATCTTTAACTAAAACCATTTGATTATAACTTTCAGCAAACATTGCAGACTTTAAAATTTCAGATGGATTTTTTTTATACCCATTTGTGAGAAATTCCATTGATTTAGAAACTCTTTCAGGAGTTTTTAATAAACCTTCTCTTTCTGGATTTTCTCCAATTTTAGAAAGTAATTTTTTAATGCTACTTGCGATATCTTGATTGTAATTATCACTCATATTTTTATAAATAGGCTGCAAATATACCATATATTTGCCATATGAAAGTATTAATTGTATCTGCTACTAAATCTGAGATTACATCTGCTAAAGTAATGTCTTTTCCAGTTCTAATAACTGGAGTTGGAATGGTTAATACAGCTATAAGCTTAACAAGAAAATTATCTAATTCCACTTTTGATTTAATTATAAATATGGGTATTGCCGGTTCATTTACTGATAGTTTTAAAGTTGGGGATATTGTTGAAGTTACTGAAGATATTTTTTCAGAGATTGGCTTTGAAGATGGTAATGATTTCTTTCAGTTTCAAGATTTTGAAATTCCAACTTCCTATAAAAACGAATCTAAAACTTCATTAAAGAAAGTTGTAGGAATAACTGTAAATACTGTTCATGGAAATGAGGTATCTATTGAAAAAATAATTGACAGATTAAAGCCTGATATTGAAAGTATGGAAGGTGCTGTTATTTTTAAAATCTCCAAGGAATTTGATATTCCTTGTATGCAAATTAGGTCAATTTCTAACAAAGTTGAAAGAAGGAATAAAGAAAATTGGAGTGTTAATTTGGCAATAAAAAACTTGAATATTGAAGTTGAAAAAATACTTAATGAATTATGAAATTGACCTTAGGTTTTTCGCCTTGCCCAAACGATACTTATATTTTTGACGCACTCGTGCATCATAAGATTGATACAGAAGGATTAGATTTTGAAGTTTTTTTTGCAGATGTAGAACAGTTAAATAAATGGGTATTTCAGGCAAAATTGGATATTACAAAACTTAGTTATAATGCGTTTACACATTGTGTAAATGATTATGCGTTATTAGATAGTGGTTCGGCTTTAGGAAATAATTGTGGCCCAATACTAATTAAAAAACCAAATACTATTTTAACTAAGGAAAGTAAAATTGCTATTCCAGGCAAATACACAACTGCTAATATGTTATTGAATATTGCTTTTCCTAATCTTCAAAATAGAATAGAAATGCTTTTTTCTGAAATTGAGAATAAGGTATTTGAAGGTAGAGTAGATGCAGGACTCATTATTCATGAAAACCGATTTACCTACGAAGAAAAAGGCTTGGAAAAAGTAAATGATTTAGGCGAGTTTTGGCAAGAGGAAACAGGACTTCCTATTCCTTTAGGTGGCATAGTAGTAAAAAGAGAATTACCTTTAGCAATTCAACAAAAAATTGAAAGAGTGTTGAGAAAAAGTGTAGAATATGCTTTTGCAAACCCAAATAGTTCGGCTGATTTTGTGAAGTACCATGCTCAAGAAATGGAAAAAAAAGTGTTGGATGCACACATTGCTTTATATGTAAATGACTATTCTATTTCCTTAGGTGATCAAGGTAGAAATGCAGTAGAATTGCTGTTTGCGAAGTCTGGGAGAGTATGTAATTCTATTTTTATTTAATTTTCTTACAATTTGTATTTTGAAAAAATAGCATTAGTAATTGAAGGAGGTATTTTTAAATCAGTTTTTCTACAGGAGTTTTACATAGATTTGATTTTGAATGGGGGTATTATATATTTTAAGAGTTAATGAACTTGAAATAGGGTAGTAGTCACGAATAAACCGATATGAGTATTCTTTATTAAAAGTCATTTTGAAATAAAAGGCATCTGATACAATAATACTTAGAATGTTTATAGGTCCTTTAACATATTATCATAAATTAGAAGAAGATGGAATTTCTAATTACAATTCAAGTTAGTTAAATGATAGTATTTTTCTTTATATGGATAAAGTAGAGATTGAAATACCTTAAAAGTTTTTGAATATTTTAGGAAAAAGACAAATAATGAAATTGGTTTTAGAGGAAACTTTAAATTTGTTAATGAAAAAAGGGTTAGATTAGTAAGTTTTAGACAAATAAAAACCCACTCAATTGAGAGGTTTTATATCTAGTGGATCTATCGGTCCTAATTTCAAACTTCTTTAAGAAATTTATTCATCTTCTCAATTTGTTTCTTTGTAAATTTTCCATTCAACCAATCACAGGTAATTTCAGCATCATACTTTTTATAGAAATCTATAGCAGGACTATTCCAATCTAATACTTGCCATATCATTCCATTCAGATTATGTTCCTTACATATTTTGATTGTTTCTTCAAATAATTTAGACCCAATACCACTTCTTCTAAATTCTTTTTTAATCACAAAATCTTCAAGAAATAAGAATTTCCCTTTCCATGTAGAATAGCGTATCCAATAAAAGGATAATCCAATAATTCTATTGTTATTTTCAGCAACTAAAAACCAAAACCAAGGGCGGTCTCCAAATCCGTCATTTTCTAAATCCTCTAATGTAATGGTTACTTCATCCAGAGACTTTTCATAATTAGCTAATTCTTTGATTAGCTCTAGTACTGATTGTAAGTCTTCTTTAACTCCTTTTCTAATAATTGTTTTCACAAAGCTAAAATAATAAACCCTACTCAAATGAGTGGATTTATTTTTGACGGATTTATAGCTTTTTAATTTAGCGCTTTTTTAAAAAATTATTAAGTAATTTTGTTTAATGAAAAAAATCATTTTTTTTATTTTAATTAGTAGTCAAATATTATCAGCCCAAACTCTTAATGATCTTTACTTCGGGACCGATACAACTTTTGATATTATAAGTTGGAATATTGAATGGTTTCCAAAGAATAATAACACGGCAGGTGAAGTACAAGAAATTCTTACTAGATTAGAAGCGGATGTTTATGCATTACAGGAAATTGAAGACACTACACTATTAAAACAAGTTGTATCTAATATACCTGGATATGAGTGTTATTTTAAAAGTAGCTATTATGGTGGGTTAGCTTATGTTTATAACACAAATACAATACAGATTAACACGAAATATGAGATATTTACTTCTCAACCATATTGGAATGCTTTTCCAAGATCACCTCAAGTACTAGATTGTAATTTTATGGGCAACAACTATATTATTATTAATAATCATTTCAAATGCTGTGGAGATGGCATACTAAATACAAATAATACTAATGATGAAGAAAATAGAAGATTACAAGCTGTTACTTATTTAAAACAATATATAGATAATATTCTTTCAGGTAAAAGGGTAATATTATTAGGAGATCTAAATGATGAAATAATTGATAATACCGCCAATAATGTATTTCAGGATTTTATAAATGATAATACTAATTATTTGTTTACAGATATGCAAATCGCTCAATCTAATAGTATAGATTGGTCTTATCCTACTTGGCCTTCTCATCTTGATCACATTCTTATTACTAGTGAATTATTTGCTAATTTTCAAAATTTTAATTCGCTTGTTTCAGTAATTAGAATTGATGATTATATGAGTACTTGGAGTAATTATGAGAATAATATTTCCGATCATAGGCCAATTGGTTTAAAACTTGATTTTGGTACGGCAAGCTATGTTCCAGAAAAAATAGGTGTTGATGACAGAGTTTTTAAGGTGTTGGATGTTTTAGGGAGAGATGTTCAGGCAAAAAAATGTGGCTTAGTATTCAAGCTATATGATGATGGAACAGTAGAGAAGAAAATAATTCTTCAATAAATAAACACACACTGTAATAAGTAGTTTATTTGTGTGGACCTCTCAGTCCAAGTTTTGAATTTTTTTTAAAATGATTTACTAATTTTATTATATATTAAGCTTAGTTTTGCAAAATGAAGATATTACCTATTATCCTTTTCCTTTTTGTTATTGATATTTATTTCTATCTAGGTACTATATCAACAATTAAAACCTTCGTTAATAATTCTATTTACCCAATTTGTTATTGGCTTATTTCAGCTTTAATATATGCTGCGATACTTTACGTTTTTTTAAATTATGAAAAAAGAACCCCCTCTATTAGATTTAATGATAGTATTGTATATTCTAGTTTAGTTTTTATTGTTTTTATTGCCAAATTTATTGGAATACTTCCTCTTATTATTGATGATGTAATTAGGATGTTTAAATATTTAATTAGTTTTTTTTTCATTAGTACCCAGGAATCTGATCTTGGTCGTTTAAATTTTCTTAAAAAGTCTGCACTTGTTATTTCAGGAACTTTGTTTTCTACATTATTAATTGGTATGATATGGGGTAGGTATAATTTTAAAAAGAATTATCAAGATATATATATAAGAAATTGGCCTTTAGCGCTTAATAATTATAAGATTGTTCACATATCTGATCTTCACTTAGGCGGATTTAATAATGTTGGTAAATTAGAGGAAGCTATAGACATGATTAATAATGAGAGCCCTGATTTGGTAGTGTTTACTGGAGATTTAGTTAATAATTATTATGATGAAGCGGTTCCTTATATTGATGCTTTAAAAAAAATAAAATCGAAAGATGGTAAGTTATCAATTCTAGGAAATCATGATTATGTACATCAAGCCCGGCGGTTGGTTCATCAGCAATCAGCAACTTGGGATCAAGAGCAAGTGCACGGGCAACACCGACCCGACGTGCCTGGCCACCGGAAATCTGATAGGGATAGCGCGATGCAAATTCTTCAGGAAGACCAACCATTTTCAGCAGACGTTTTGCCTCCGCATCAAGATCCCAGTCAGACATGCCCTGTATACGGAATGGCTCGGTAATCAGCGAACGGATTGAAAGGCGTGGTGAAAGACTTCCTATCGGATCCTGAA
>CAJQLK010000050.1 GCA_905479165.1 uncultured Flavobacteriales bacterium
TAAAGAGTATGAGATGAAACGCGTTGTGGATGGGGTAACTAATATCATGGTAGCAACTACTGTAATTGAAGTGGGGGTAAATGTACCTAATGCTTCTGTTATGATTATTGAAAGTGCGGAGCGTTTCGGGCTTTCTCAATTGCACCAACTTAGAGGCAGAGTTGGTAGAGGTGCAGAGCAGTCTTATTGTATTTTAGTAAGTGGGAATAAAGTTAGTATAGAAGGCAAAACCCGTTTACAAACTATGGTAGACACTAATGATGGTTTTAAAATTTCGGAAGTAGATTTAGAATTAAGAGGTCCTGGTGATATGATGGGAACTAAGCAAAGTGGTGTACTCGATTTTAAAATTGCAGATATTATTGTGGATAATAAAATACTGCATTTTGCAAGAAATGAAGCAGAACTTTTATTAAAAGAGGATGAAGAGTTGGAAAAAGCAGAGAATATTAATATTGCTCGTGCTTATCGTCCTTATGCTAGGGAGCGTATGGGTTGGAGCAGGATTTCTTAAAATAATAAGGGTAAGCTACTTATATCGCACCGCTACAACCTATTACCCTTGCTGCATTCCTGCCCTGGGGGAGTTCATAGGGAGCTGGTCGTACAAGACTTACCCTTAAGGCTGCAAAACTAACATAATCTTACTTTTTACAAAACATTTTATACATTCTATTTTTGTTTATATTTGCCACTATTAATTTTAAAATAAAATAGATGGATACTAAGAAATTTGCAATGAATTATGGAGCTGTATTAGGCTTGTGCTTGGTTGCCATTGCAGCTATTATGTGGTCAGTAGGAGCTGATGATAAACAATCAGTTATTCCTGCTTTGTTGAATAATGCTATCACTCTTGGGTTTATTGCTTATGCAATTATTCAGTATCGTGACATTAATAATAATGGATTTATCTCCTATGCAGAATCTTTAAAGCTCGGAACTACTGTCGCCTTCTTCTCTTCAATTATCTTGGCTTTCTATCAGTTTATCTATATTACTTACCTTGATCCAAATTCTTTGAGTGATATAATGAAAATTACTGAGCAAGCTATGTTAGAATCAAACCCTGAAATATCGGATGAGGAATTGGATATGGCTTTGCAAATGACAAGTAAGTTTATGCAACCGCATTGGATGATGATAATGGGAATGCTAGGTGGTACTTTTATGGGCTTTCTTTATTCGTTAATTATTTCTATTTTTGTTAAAAAAGAAGATCCATCTTTAATAGCCTAGTTTATGAATATTAGTGTAGTAGTCCCTTTATTTAATGAAGAAGAATCTTTACCGGAATTATGTGCTTGGATTGATAGAGTAATGCAAAAGAATAACTTCAGTTATGAAGTACTTTTAATTGATGATGGAAGCAAGGATACATCTTGGGAGGTAGTGGAGCAAATTTCAGCTAAGAATTCAAATATTAAAGGAATAAAGTTCAGAAGAAATTACGGAAAATCGGCAGCACTTAATGTTGGGTTTGCAAAAGCAAAAGGTGATGTAGTAATAACTATGGATGCTGATTTACAAGATAGCCCTGATGAAATTCCTGCATTGTACAACCAAATTGCTGTTGAAGGTTTTGATTTAGTATCGGGTTGGAAAGCAAAGCGCTTTGACCCAATCACCAAAACTATTCCTACTAAACTATTCAATTGGGCAGCTCGTAAGGCTTCAGGTATTTATTTGCATGATTTCAATTGCGGACTTAAATCCTATAAAAATACGGTTGTAAAATCTATTGAGGTTCATGGTGAAATGCACAGATATATTCCTGTTTTGGCTAAGTGGGCAGGTTTTTCAAATATCACGGAACAAGTTGTGGAGCATCAAAGCAGAAAATATGGTGTCACTAAATTTGGTTTGGAGCGTTTTGTAAATGGTTTTTTGGATTTAATGACCATTACATTTGTTAGCCGATTTAGTAAAAAACCAATGCACTTTTTTGGGGTGTTGGGGAGTTTAATGTTTATGCTTGGGTTTGGTTTGTTTATTTATATTGGAGGTGCTAAACTGTATGCTATGTTCTCTGCTATTCCTTCAAAAAACATTGCTAATATGTCAGGTTTTTACATTGCACTTACAGCACAAATTATTGGTGTTCAGCTTTTTTTAGCTGGTTTTATTGCTGAAATGATATCACGAAATGCTTATGATAGAAATAATTATCAAGTAGAAAAAGAAGTTTAGATTTTGCCAAAACAAAAAGTCATTATTATTGGACCTGCTTTTCCGTTTAGAGGGGGAATAGCCAATTTTAATAATGCTTTAGCGCAAGAATATTACAAAAGAGGTGATGATGTAACGCTTTATTCTTTTATCCTACAATATCCAGGTTTTTTATTTCCAGGTACTACACAGTATGAAAGTGGAGAAACGCCAAAAGGATTGAAAATAAAAACACTTATTAACTCTGTAAATCCTTTTAATTGGGTAAAAGTTGCTCATAAGATTAATGCTGAAAAACCCGATTTGGTTATTATAAGATATTGGTTACCTTTTATGGCTCCTTGCTTGGGTTCTATTGCTCGATTGTTGAATTTTAATATTAAGATTCTAGCAATTACTGATAATGTAATTCCTCATGAAAAAAGGATTGGAGATACTTTATTGACTCGCTATTTTGTTAAAAGTTGTGACGCTTTTTTAACACTTTCGGCTTCTGTGTTGGATGAGCTTTCAAAGTTCACAAATACTAATGCTAAAAAATTTATCCCACATCCAATTTATGATGTATTTGGTGATAATATTCCTAAAAAACAAGCAATAGCAAATTTAGGTTTGAACCCAATTGAAAAACACTTACTTTTTTTTGGTTTTGTGCGCAAGTATAAGGGTTTAGATTTAATGTTGAATGCAATGGCTGATAATCGTATTAAAAAGTTAGGAATAAAATTGATTATTGCAGGTGAGTTTTATGATGATAAAACAGAATATACTAATATGATTGCTGATTTAGGAATTGCAAAAAATATTATCATGAAAAGTGATTTTATTCCTGCTGATCAGGTGAAATATTATTTTTGTGCTGCTGATATGATCACTCAAACTTATCGTACGGCAACTCAAAGTGGTGTTACTCAAGTTGCTTATTCTTTTAATAGGCCAATGTTAGTTACTGATGTAGGCGGATTGGCAGAAATTGTTCCACATAATAAGGTGGGTTATGTTACTTCTCAAAATCCTATAGCTATAGCAGATTCTATTATAGATTTTTATAAAAATAATAGAGAGGAAGAGTTTTCTATAAATACTATAAAAGAAAAAGAAAAGTTCTCTTGGAAATCCTTTGCGGATGGGGTGGATGAATTAATGATTTCAGTAAATAAGTAATCTTTACATTTTAACCTATATTTGTCAAAAATTAAACTAATGAAAAAACTTCTTTTATTTTTATCTTGTTTTCCTTTTTTTTCTTTTGCACAAGAAGTAAACCAAACTGATATAGATGGTAATAAGCAGGGTGTTTGGTCTCAATCTTACAAAAATGGAAAAGTGAGATATAAGGGGCAGTTTAAAAATGACAAGCCTTTTGGTTTATTTTACTATTATCAAAGATCAGGGGAATTGCAAGCTGAAAAAAAGTTCTTTCATAATGGATTAGCTGCGGCAACTCATATCTTTTATAAAGGAGGAGAATTGCAAGTTGCAGGTTTATATGTAAATGAATTAAAAGATAGTACTTGGAATTATTATAGCAGAGATAGTGTTTTAATTATGAGTGAAGAATATCAGCAAGGAAAATTGAGTGGAACAACTAAAACTTACTATTATGAAGGCTCACTTTTTGAGGTTAAAAGTTGGAACAAAGATGTTTTAGATGGCGAATGGAAGCAGTTTTTTATGGATGGAACATTAAAAATGCAGAGTGCTTATAATCAGGGTAAAAGAGATGGAAAACAAACTTATTATCATCCGAATGGAAAGTTGTATTATAAAGGCAAATACACTGATGATTTAAAAGTTGGAGTTTGGGAATATTTTAATGAGGAAGGAGTTACGGATACAATAATTAATTACAATGAGTAAAGGTAAAGTTTTAATGGCAATGAGTGGAGGTATTGATAGTACAATGGCCTCACTATTACTACATGAGGAAGGTTATGAAGTAATTGGTTTAACTATGAAAACTTGGGATTATGAAAGCTCTGGAGGAAGTAAAAAAGAAACGGGTTGTTGTAGTTTAGATTCTATAAATGATGCAAGACAATTAGCAGTGGACTGTGGTTTTCCTCATACTATTTTGGATATTCGTGATGAGTTTAAAGGTTTTATTATTGATAATTTTGTTGAGGAATATATGGCTGGTAGAACGCCTAATCCTTGTGTGCTTTGTAATACTCATATTAAGTGGGAAGCTTTGTTAAAAAGAGCTGATATGCTTAGCTGTGATTTTATAGCAACTGGGCATTACGCACAAGTTCGTGAGGAAAATGGGAGGTACGTTGTGTCAAAAGGATTGGATGAAAGTAAAGATCAATCTTATGTTCTTTGGGGAGTAACACAGGAGTGCCTTAAAAGAACCATTTTTCCTATGGGAGGATATCATAAAAAGGATATTAAGCAAATGGCTTTGGATAGAGGATATATAGCATTAGCTGAAAAAAACGAGAGTTATGATATCTGCTTTATCCCTGATAATGATTACAGAGGATTTTTGAAAAGAAGGGTAGAGGGCTTGGAAGAAAAAGTGAAGGGAGGAAACTTTATTACTATTTCTGGTGAGGTGGTTGGTACGCATGATGGTTATCCTTTTTACACAATCGGGCAAAGGAAAATTGGGATTTCATTAGGCAAAAACCCTACTTTTGTTATTGGAATTAACCCAGAGGATAACACAGTAACTGTTGGAACCAAAGAAGATTTGCAAAAGCAAGAAATGCATATCAGAAATATCAATAACCTTAAATATGATAAGATTGAAGATGGAAAGGAATATGTAGTAAAAGTGAGGTATAAACATAAAGGGGAGATGGCTACTATTACTAATGATGGCGAAAACATAAAAGTGCTTTTCCATAATAAAGTGGAGGGAATCGCTCCAGGGCAATCGGCTGCAATTTATGAAGGTGATGATTTGATTGCTGGTGGGTTTATAATGAAAAAGTAAAAAGTGCAATCATACAAAATCCCATATTCTAAAACTAAGCAATTCTCTAATTTAGTAATTGATTATTTAGCAAATGATGAAAAGTTAAAACCTTTTATTTCTGATTTTCCTACTATTGATAGTTTTCAAAAACAAATTTCTGAAAAGAAAAATTACCCTGTAAATAGGAAGGTGTTAGTTTCCGTTTTAAAAGAGCAAAATAAAGATTTTAACCTAACTGAATTTAGTAATAACAATATTGATTTATTATTTTCTGAAGATACTTTTACTATCACTACTGGGCATCAAATTTGCTTGTTTACTGGGCCTGTATATTTTATTTATAAGATTATTTCTACTATTAATCTTGCTAACAAAATAAAAATAAAATACCCAAAAAATAACTTTGTACCTATCTTTTGGATGGCTACTGAGGATCATGATTTTGAAGAAATAAAGAGCATTAATTTATTCGATAAAAAAGTTATTTGGGAATCTGAGCAAGAAGGTGCTGTTGGGAAAATTAAACTTAATGGGATTGCTAAAATTATTAATGAGCTAGAATGTAAATTAGGAGATAATGTGCATGCCAATAATTTAATTGAGCTATTTAAAAATGCTTATTTAAATCACGTTACTCTTGCTGATGCTACCAGGTATTTGGTAAATGAACTTTTCGGAGAGTACGGTATTGTTATCTTAGATGGTGATGATAAAAAACTGAAAAGAGAGTTTGTTCCTATCATGAAAAATGATATTTTAAATAACTCTTACAAAAGTATAATTGAAGGAACTTCTAGTCGTTTGTCCGAAAACTATAAAGCACAAGCATTTTTTCGTGATATTAATTTTTTCAAGTTATCAGAGGGAAAAAGAGAGTTGATAACTGCTGAGATTTTTGAAAGTGAGATTGAGAAACATCCCGAATTATTCAGCCCTAATGTTTTGATGCGTCCACTTTATCAGGAGTGTATTTTACCTAATATAGCTTATGTTGGTGGTGGTGGTGAAGTAGCTTACTGGATGCAATTAAGGGATGTTTTTAATAATGAGAACATACCCATGCCACTGCTTGTTTTACGAAATTCTGTAATGCTAATTTCAGATAAACAAAAACAAAAATTCAGTTCTTTTGGTTTTAAACTTGAGGATTTGTTTTTGAATGAACATCAATTGCAAAAAAACTTTGTTTTAAAACAAGCTAACAGTTCAGTTTCCTTGTCAAGAGAAAAGTCTGATTTGGAAAAGTTGCATAAAAATATATTAGCTAAAACTAGTGATGTAGGTATGCAAAATAGCATCAATTCGTTTTACGCCAATCAGCTCAAGCAATTGACTAAATTTGAGCAAAAACTAATAAGGATGGAAAAACAAAAGCATGAAAATGCTATCCATCAAATAAGTAAAATTAATGCGCAATTGTTTCCTCAAAACTGTTTACAAGAACGCTTTGATAATTTTATTCCTTACTATTTAAAAGAGGGAAAAAACTTTATTGAAATGTTAAAAGATAATCTTGACCCTCTGGATACAAATTTTGTAGTTTTGTCATACTAAAAAATAACAGCTAAATGCAACACGAAAAAATACTAATTTTAGATTTTGGATCGCAATACACTCAACTTATTGCTAGAAGAGTAAGAGAGTTAAATATTTATTCTGAGATACATCCTTACAATAAAATGCCTCTGATAGATGGGAGTTGGAAAGCTGTTATTTTATCTGGTTCTCCGCACTCTGTTCGTGAAGTAAATGCTCCAATTTCTGATTTAAGCGATATAAAAGGTAAGTTACCTTTGCTTGGTGTTTGTTACGGTGCTCAGCATTTGGCTCATGAGTTTGGTGGTGAAGTTTTGCCTTCAGATACTAGAGAGTATGGTCGTGCTTATCTTTCTTTTGTTGATACTAATAGTAAGTTAATGAAGGGTATCCCTGCTGATTCTCAAGTTTGGATGAGCCACGGTGATACTATTGCTACTATCCCCTCTAATTATAAAGTTGTAGCATCAACAAATGATGTAAAAGTTGCTGCTTATGAGATTGAAGGTGAACAAACTTATGCCTTACAATTTCATCCTGAGGTTTATCATTCTAAAGATGGTGCTACTATTCTTAAGAATTTCTTAGTAAATATTTGTGGTTTACTGCAAGATTGGACTCCTTTAACTTTTGTTAATGAAACTGTTGCTGATTTAAAAGCTAAAATTAGAAATGATAAGGTTATTCTTGGCTTATCTGGTGGAGTAGATTCTACTGTAGCTGCTGTGCTTTTACATAAAGCAATTGGCGAAAATTTATATTGCATTTTTGTTGATAATGGACTTTTAAGAAAGAACGAATTTGAAAGTGTGTTAGACCAGTATAATGGAATGGGATTGAATGTTAAAGGTGTGAGTGTAAAAGATCGTTTTTATGATGTATTAGCTGGATTATCAGACCCTGAGAAAAAGCGTAAAGCAATTGGGGCTTTGTTCATTGATGTGTTTGATGATGAAGCAAACCAAATTAAAGATGTAAAATGGTTGGCTCAAGGTACTATTTATCCTGATGTAATTGAGTCGGTTTCTGCAACTGGAGGTCCTTCCCAAACTATAAAATCGCACCACAATGTTGGTGGATTACCTGATTATATGAAGTTGCAAATTGTTGAGCCTTTAAAGACTTTATTTAAAGATGAGGTAAGAAGAATTGGTAAATCAATGGGTATTGATGTTGAGCTTTTAGCAAGACACCCTTTTCCCGGTCCTGGATTGGCAATTCGTATTTTAGGCGATGTTACAAAAGAAAAAGTAAGAATTTTACAAGAAGTGGATCATATTTTCATATCCTCACTAAAATCATCTGGTTTGTATGATAAAGTATGGCAAGCAGGTGCAATCTTCTTGCCTATTCAATCAGTTGGTGTAATGGGTGATGAAAGAACTTATGAAAATGCAGTTGCTCTTAGGGCAGTAGAATCAACTGATGGAATGACTGCTGATTGGGTACATTTACCATACGATTTTTTAGCAAAAGTATCTAATGATATTATTAATAAAGTAAAAGGAATTAATCGTGTAGTTTATGATATTTCATCAAAACCACCAGCAACTATTGAATGGGAATAATTAAGAAAATAGTATTCATATTTTTTATTTTATTTACTGTGCAAGCTTCTGCACAGAGCTATGATACTATTTTTTTTTCTGGTAAAAAGTTTGTTGAGCATTTTGTAAAAGCAGGGGAATCTCTTAAAAAAATTGCTAAGCTTCATAATGTAAAAAATTCTGAGATAAAAGATGCTAATGAATTGAATAAGCGTTTGTTTTACAATCAACTTTTATATATCCCAATTTATTTAAATAATCTTGATGAGAAAGCTGTTTCAGTAAATGAGTTAGTAGTTGATGATGTTGTAATTATTAATGATCCTACAGTTACAAATATTGCACTTTTAATGCCTTACTATTTAGTTAAGAATGATACCATGTTTAATAACTACAAGGCTACTTTAGAAATTCCTAATATTTTATATGAGAAGTCAAAATCAGCTTTATCTTTTCATATAGGAGTTGAACTTGCTTTAGATTCTTTAAGGCGGGCTGGAAGAAATATAGTTTTACATACTTTTGATACCAATAAAGATCCTTTAGAAGTTCGTAAGATTATCTATTCTAATAGATTAAATAATATGGATATTATTATTGGTCCTTTGTATTCTAAGTTTTTTCAGATGCTATGTAAAAAATATGGAAAAGATACTTCTAAAGTGCTGATAGCTCCTTTGTCAATAAATACTAAAGCAATTAATAAATATCCTGCTGTTTATCAAATTGCACCTTCAAATAAATTGCAAACTGAAATTCTAACTTATTATTTATTAGAGAACAAGAAAGATGAACGAATTGTTCTATTGCATGATAAAAAGGAGAAAGGACTTTCAGCATATGTTAAACACTTGTTTAATACTGCTGGAAAGGAAGTTTCAGTTTTCCAAGTTAAGAATACTAAAGTAGATTCTATTAGAAAGTTTTTTACTGAACAACAAAATATAATGTTACTTTCTTCAAATAAAGCATTTATTAGTAAAATGCTAGGATCTATTGGTGGTATTGATTCAATCTCTACAGTTTTTACTTTTGAATCAGTTAAAGGTTTTGATAACTTAGATATTACAAATTTAATGGAACTTGATGTTCATATTCTAAATTCTAGAAGTGTTGATTATTCAAAGCATTATGATTTACGTTTTCTTGAAATTTTTGAACGAGAATATAAGACTAATGAACGAAAATTCACTAAAGTAGCTTATGATATTATTATGCATTTTTGTGGTAATTCTAATGTTTATGAATTCAAACAAAATTCATTTGGTTTTAAACAAAATACCTTAACTCCTATTTTTCATTATTCTGATTATGAGTTAATTCCTGTGAATTAGTTTAGTTTTTTGTAGTTTTGTAACAAAACCTTAGTAGATAAGATATAAACTAATACTTACTTGTAACTAAAACATTTATTATCCGTAAATAAAAAAAATAAAAAATTATTGAAAAGAATTCTTATTATATTATTGTTAGTTCTTCTATTTTTTCAAGTAAGAAGTCAATGTGTTGGTTCACAAACTGCATCAATGTCTCCTGCCGGTCCTTATTCTTCCGGGCAAGTTGTTACGGTTACTTATACGTTAAGTAGTTTCACTCAGCTTAATATTAATTGGATAATTGCTTTTGATATTGACTATGGTGTTGGTTGGTCCTCAATTTCTCCAGTTTCAGCACCTGGTAATCCTGGAGGTTCTGGAGGATCATGGATATGGGATACCCAAAATACTTACCCAAGTGGATTGAATTTTGGGCCTGGATATCGATTTCAAAATAATGGGAATGCTAATTGGGGAACTTCTTCTACTGGACCATTTACATTAAGTTTTCAGTTAGTAGTAGGAAATTCTTGTATTGCTGAGGATTTATCAATTGACTTAAATGTTCTTGGTGATTGTCAGACAGGAGGTTGGTATAATGGAAGTTGCTGTACTGATCCTGCTTATTCAGTATATACTGGTAATTCAATACCAACGAGTAATAATATTTTAATACTTGATAATTCTTCAGATATAAGTTGTTATGGTTCTTCTAATGGAAGTATATCTTTAACTATTTCATCAGGAATTAGTCCATTTACTTATAATTGGTCTAATGGTTTTATCACATCTTCTATCAATAATTTAATTGCTGGTTCCTATGATGTTATTGTTACTGATGCTGTCGGGTGTTCTGCAGCCTTAAATAATATTATTATTAATGAGCCTTTAGAAATACAGATTGCTAGTAATACTTCACATCTAGGATGCTATGGTTCTTCTGATGGAAGTATATCTTTATATATTTCTGGAGGCACCAGTCCATTTATATATTCTTGGTCTAATGGTGCAACTACATCTTCTATAAATAATTTAAGTGTTGGTTCTTATGACGTTATTGTTACTGATGCTACAGGTTGTACAAGTACTTTAAATAACATTATTATTAATGAGCCTTTAGAAATACAGATTTCTAGTAACACTTCACCTATAAGTTGCTATGGTTTTTCTGATGGTGGTATATCTTTAAACATCTCCACTGGCATCAGTCCATTTGCCTATTTTTGGTCTAATGGTGCAACTACAGCTGCAATAAATAATTTAATTGCTGGATCCTATGATGTTATTGTTACTGATGCTGTAGGGTGTTCTGCAGCATTAAATATTATTATTAATGAGGCATCTACTTTAGGTTATGTGCTTAATACTAATGATGCAACTTGTTTTGGATATTCAGATGGAAATGCAAGTATTGATATCCAAGCTTCTTCAACTCCAACAGGAACTGTCTCTATGCTAACTTACTGTCCATCTAATCCATCTAATTCTACACAGCCTGCAACAATTATTGAAGAAGTTCAATTAAGTGGCAATAATTATTCCATCACTAATAATTCTGCAGGAGTTAATGATTTTTATGAAGATTATACGGCATCAATGTATGCTGACATTACTGAAAGTCAATCTTATATAATTAATGTTACATTAGGTGATTTATCTAGTACAAACTCCTATCTAGGAGGCGCTAAAGTTTTTATCGATTTTAATATTGATGGTGATTTTAATGATCCTGGTGAAGATATTGGAATAATACCTGTTCAGACATCAGCTGGGATATCAGTTCCGCTTTCATTTATTGTCCCAACAACTGGAGTTTATGGTCCTACAAGAATGAGAGTTGTTTGTCAAAGTGTTTATGATTTTACTACTCCTAATGATATAGGGCCTTGTGAATCTCCTGTTGTGGGAAGTTGGGTAAATCCTTGGTTCGGAGCAACAGAGGATTATTCTATAGTTTTAAATAACCCCAACGTCAATGCTACATATTTATGGAATACAGGCCAAGTTACAGATAGTATTTATGCATTATCTGCTGGAAATTATACAGTAAGTATTACTGATGATAATGGGTGTTTAACAATTGAAAATTTTACAATTTCATCTAATTCTCAGCTTTCTGTAATTGCAAGTGCTAATCAAACTATATGTAATGGAGTTTTGCCAAATAATCTATCTGCAAATGGAAACGTTTCAGGAACTTATTATTGGACTCCTTCATCAGATTTTATAAATTCAAATGTTCAAAACCCAGTCTTTGCTAATGCATTGACATACTCTACTACATATTCTGTAAATTTTACCGATAATAATGGCTGTTTAGCAATAGATACTGTAGATATTATAATTTCTCCTTTAATCACAACTCAACCAATAAGTCATAATTAAACATAAAATATCATGAAAACAAAAAGCAAATTTTTAAAAATAATTACACTAAGTCTGTTGTTTTTAGTGAGCAATACAATTATTGCTCAATCAAGTACTTCACCAACTCAATTGGTTTGTATTGGATCAACTGAACCCTATTTATTAAATCCATCAAATCCAACCTCAAATTATCAATGGGTATTGAGTTCTGGAGGTACAATTATTTCAGGTCAAGGATCTGATGCAATTACTATTGATTGGAATATGGTAGTTAGTGGACCTCATACATTAAGCGTTACTGAAACAGATGCAAATGGGTGTGAAGGTTTACCTAAAACAGTAGATGTAACTTTGAACATACTTGATGATGCTACTTTTGCATTAACTGATTATTGCGAGGGAGCTGCAAACTCAGCAACTGCAATTATTACTACAGGAGGTGGATTTACTTTTAATCCATTGCCAACAGGGACAGAAACTATTAACGCAACTACAGGAGAAATAACTGGGGGAGTTGCAGGAACATCATACTCAGTAGAATATATAACAGCTGGATTTTGTCCTGATAACTCATTACAATCTGTAACTGTAAATGCTTTAGATAATGCTACTTTTGCATTAACTGATTATTGCGAGGGAGCTGCAAATTCAGCAACTGCAATTATTACTACAGGAGGTGGATTTACTTTTAATCCATTGCCAACAGGGACAGAAACTATTAACGCAACTACAGGAGAAATAACTGGGGGAGTTGCAGGAACATCATACTCAGTAGAATATATAACAGCTGG
>CAJQLK010000051.1 GCA_905479165.1 uncultured Flavobacteriales bacterium
AATATACAGCAGCAAGTATTGCAAGTCAAAATAAGCAATTGTGTACACCTGCTTCAGTTGATTCTATAGTTTCATCAAACGGACAAGAAGATCATGTGAGTATGGGAGCAAATGCAGCTACAAAATTATATAAGGTTGCCCAAAATACTGAGCGTATCTTAGCTATTGAGCTTCTTAATGCTACTCAAGGTATTGCATTTAGAAATGCAAAATCATCTGAATTTATAGAAGGTATTTTAGATGTTTATAGAGATGAAGTTCCTTTTTTAGCAAATGATAGATTACTGCATAATGATATAGAAAATTCAATTTTATTTTTACAGAACTTAGCTATTGATGAGGAATTGTTGTAGTTTAAAAAACATGAAAAACCTGCTGATTATCTTAATGTTTCCATCAATTTAAATAGTGTAGATTATAATATCAATAAGAAATTTATTGTTGTGGAGTAAATACTCTAATGAGGAATTGTTCTAATTGCTGAGAGGTTCTTTTTGTAAACAATTCTCCATCTTTTACATAAGTAATTCCGCCTGTTTCTTCTGATACTATTATAGCTATTGCATCTGATTCCTCAGTAATTCCTACAGCAGCTCTATGTCTCATTCCTAAGTGCCCAGGGAAATCTTCATTATTACTTACAGGCAATACGCACCTTGCGCTTATAATCTTATTATTTCTTATTATTACAGCACCATCATGTAGTGGGCTGTTTTTATAGAAGATACTTTCAATCATAGGGACTGAAATTTCTGCATTCATTTCTACACCACCTTCTGCAAATACGGCTAAATCATCCATTTGAGTAACTACCATAATAGCACCTGTTTTAGTTTTGGCCATATCTTCACATGCTTTTGCAATGGCATGCGTATTAAGGTGATTATCGTGTTCTACACTAAAATTGAATTTAAATAGCCCTTTGTTTTTCATAACCTTTCCCTTTCCAATCATCATTAAGAATTTTCTTAATTCCTGTTGAAAAACAATAGCAAGTATGATAACACCAACACCTATAAATTGTCCTAATATTTCGCTTAAAAGCTGAAAATTAAAAGCTGACACTACTTTCCATAAGAGATAAATGGCTGCTAAACCAATAAAAATATTTATTGCAACCGTACCTTTTACTATTTTGTAAAGTTGATAGATTAATATTGCAACTAGCGCAATATCAATCAGTTCAATAAAGCCAATTTGAAGAAATTCCATTAACAATTATTTTTTGCGAATGTAGTAATTTTAATGCACTCTATAGCTTGCTTTACATCATGCACCCTTAAAATGTTTGCTCCATTTAGTAAAGCCATAGTATTTGTTATTGTTGTTCCGTTCAGTGCGTTATAAGCTGTTGTATCTAGTACTTTGTAAATCATGGACTTTCGTGATGTGCCAGTAAGTATAGGGCATTTAAGATATTTAAAAGCATCTAAATTATTTAATATTTGGTAATTGTGTTCTAGTGTTTTTCCAAAACCAAAGCCAGGATCAATTATTATTTTATTAAATCCTAAAATGTTTAGTTTTTTTATTTTATTGCTAAAATAAGTACTTAACTCATCAATAATATTATTGTATTCTGGGTGGTTTTGCATGTTTTGTGGATTCCCTTTCATGTGCATCATAATATAGGGAATGTTAAGTTCTGCAATTATTGGAAACATTTTCTTATCCATTTCTCCAGCAGATATATCATTAATAAGATTTGCTCCAACAAGTGCACATTCTTTTGCGGTATTTGACCAGAATGTATCAACTGAAATTAGAATATTTGGAATATTTTTTTTTAACAATTTAATAATTGGGATTAACTTCTTAAGTTCTTCTATTGATGATATTTGAGATGCTCCAGGTCTTGATGATTGTGCCCCAACATCAATTATTGTTGCTCCTTCATCTAGCATTGTTTTACAATTAGAAATTATGTCTTCATTATTTTTGTGTTTTCCACCATCAAAAAAAGAATCATCAGTAAGGTTTAATATTCCCATTACAACTGCATCTTTTGTTGAAAAGATGGCAGAATTGGTTTTGATGATACTTTCTTTTGAGCTCATAATTGCTGTATATTTCGACATTATTTAAGTGTAAAACTATATGGAAAAAACAATTGCAGAATACGATTCAATAATAAAAAAATGTGAGGACATTTTCGTTAAGAAAATGAAAGATTATGGTAGTGCATGGAGAATACTAAGAATCAGCTCATTAACTGACCAGATTTTTATTAAAGCGCAAAGAATCAGATCAATTGAACTAAAAGGAGAGCAAAAGATTCCCGAAGATATTTCAAATGAATTTGTAGGTATTGTCAATTATGCTGTAATCGGACTTATTCAACTGAATTTAGGTGTTTCTGAATTAGCTGAAGAAATGGATTATAATGAGGTTATGAACATTTTTAGCAAACAAGCAAATATTGCTAAAGAATTAATGATTGCAAAAAATCATGATTATGGTGAGGCTTGGCGTGATATGAGAGTAAGTTCTTTAACTGATTTAATCCTGCAAAAGATTTTGCGTGTAAAACAAATTGAAGACAATCATGGAGCTACTTTAATTTCGGAAGGAGTAGATGCCAATTACCTGGATATGCTAAACTACGCTGTTTTTGCGTTAATTAAATTAGAAAAATAAAATTATGAAAAAGAACTTACCAATGATTATTCGTGTGTTGATATCAGCACTATTTTTACTTTCAGCATTTGCAAAACTATACCCTACACCAATGTTCGGTATAACAAAAGTGTTTGAACAAGGCCAGCTTATTCCTATGGGATTCCCAGAAGATTTAGTTCCTTATCTTTCTCGTTTTATTTTAGCAATTGAACTATTAATTGCTTTTGCAATACTTCAAAGAAATTACTTAAAGAAATTAATTATTCCTTCTTCAATCGGTTTACTTGTGTTATTTAGTTTACACCTTACTTATTCTATATTTTTAGGCGATACTGAAAACTGTGGTTGCTTTGGTGATTTAATACCTATGACACCTTTTCAAGCACTAGTTAAAAACTTAATTACCATTGTTGTTTTAATGTATTTGTATAAAAATACTACTGATGATAAAGAGAATGTTTTTTCAAAATTAAGCATACAATTCTTATCTTTATTACTGGTTATGTTTGCTTTCTTACCGGTTTCATCTCAAACTAATTCAGAAAAGAGTAGTTTCGTTTCGTTTGTCGACGATGAAAAATTTAAGAATTCAGAAGATTATAAAATTCTATGTTATTTTGATGCAGGATGTGAACATTGCCAACATACTGCAAGAAGTTTAGATTCATTATCTAAATTATCTGATAATTTTCCGCCTGTTCATATTGTATTTTCAGATACTGAACAAGAAAATATTCCTAACTTTTTTGAATATGTAGGCAAACAATATCCTTACCAAGTAATGCCATTTGCAAATTATGATACTGATGAAGTAGATAGTTATATGGAGATTACTTTCCCTGATTATGATAACCCTATTGTGATACTATATAAAGGAACAAAACAATTAAGATTATTTGATGGTACTGGTTATAATGAGTATCATGCTGAAGAACTACAAATACTGTTAGATAAATAAAATTGTGCTTGCTTACATTATAAAAAAGATAACATACGGTATCCTGGTTTTATGGGGGGTACTTACATTAGTTTTCTTTTTGTTTAATGTATTGCCTGGCGATCCTGCCCGTATGATGTTGGATAAGCGTGAAGATGCTAATCAGTTGGCCGTTATCAAGCAAAAGTATGCTTTTGATCGCTCGGTTGGTGAGCAATATGCTTTATATCTAAATGATGTTTTGCCTCTTTCAATTCATTATAATAGTACAACTGCTTTTACCTCTTTGATGAGTGGGAAATATCAATATTCAAAACTATTTTTGATTGCTGATTATACTCTTGTTTTTAAGACTCCTTACTTAAGAGAGTCATTTGTGCGTAAAGGAACTCTTGTTACTTCAATACTTAGTAATACTTTTAAAAATACTTTTGTGTTAGCACTTTCTTCCATTAGTATTGCTTTGTTTTTAGGTTTAATTTTAGGAGTTTTTTCAGCATTATATAAGGATACTTTAATTGATAAGTTTATTCTGTTTGTTTCAGTTTTAGGTATGTCCCTTCCATCTTTTTTTGCATCTATCATTATTGCTTGGTTGTTTGGTTTTGTACTGCACAACTATACTAGTTTAAACATGACGGGTAGCCTGTTTGAAGTTGATGATTACGGAAGAGGCTCTTTTTTGCAAATCAAAAATTTAATTCTTCCTGCAATAACCTTGGGTATTCGCCCACTATCAGTGATTATTCAGTTATGCAGAAATTCATTGTTAGAAGTGCTTTCAATGGATTATGTGCGAACTGCAACAGCAAAGGGTTTAAGTAAATTTACTGTAATTTTTAAACATGCCTTACACAATGCTCTGAATCCTGTAGTAACTGCCGTTTCGGGTTGGTTTGCTTCACTTTTAGCAGGTGCCGTTTTTGTGGAATATATTTTTGCTTGGAACGGAATAGGAAAAGAAATAGTTGATGCTTTAAATAAAATGGACTTGCCAGTGGTAATGGGTGCAGTGCTGTTTATTGCATCAATTTTTGTAATCATAAATATAATAGTCGATTTAATATATGGTTGGCTCGACCCCCGAATAAGAATAAGTTAATATGAGAAAGAATATAGTAGCAGGAAACTGGAAAATGAATTTGAATAGAACAGAAGGTATAGCTTTAGTAGAAGCTGTGCTGAGTAAATTACCTGTTGATAATAAAACACATGTAATACTTGCTCCATCATTTGTATATTTGCATAAAGCAGCGAAAATATGTTCTAATATCCCTAAGGTAGTTGCTGCTTCACAGGATTGTAGTGCAAATAAAAAAGGTGCTTTTACTGGAGAGGTTTCTGCTAGTATGATAGCATCTTGTAGTGCAAGATATGTTGTTTTAGGTCACTCAGAAAGAAGAGTGAATTTTAATGAATCAAATGAGTTGTTAAAAGAGAAAGTTGCCCAAGCATTTTCTTCCAATTTAAAAGTGATTTTTTGTTGTGGTGAAAGTTTAAAACAAAGAGAAGATCTCGTACATTTTGATTGGCTTAAAAGTCAGATTTCAGAAAGTTTATTTCACTTATCATCTGATGATTTTGCTAATATTGTTATTGCATATGAACCTATATGGGCTATTGGTACTGGGGTTACTGCAAGTACTGATCAGGCACAAGAAGTGCATGCGTTTATCAGAAATTTATTAGTTGATAAATACGGAAATGAAGTAGCAGAAAGTACTTCAATTTTATATGGTGGAAGTTGTCATCCAAAAAATGCAATTGAGCTTTTTTCTCAAAAAGATATTGATGGGGGATTAATTGGTGGGGCATCATTAAATGCTGATGATTTTGTTGCAATCACACAATCTTTTTAATGGAATATACTGAAATAAATATCAAGTTAAGTGAAGTAAATCCATTCGCTGAAATTGTAGTTGCTAGATTGAATGAAATTGATTTTGAGTCCTACTCTGAGGATGAAAATGGAGTAAAAGCATATGTACAATCTCATTTATTAAAAGAAGATTTAGTTCGTGAAATTCTTAATGATGTTTCAAAAACTACTGAACTTTGTTTTACAATTAATAAAGTAAAACAAGAAAATTGGAACAAGCAGTGGGAAAGTAATTTTGCTCCTGTAACAATTAATGATAAATGTGTGATTAGAGCACACTTCCATGATGAAATACCAGAAATTGATTATGAAATTATTATCACTCCAAAAATGTCATTTGGTACTGGACATCATGAAACAACATCCCTTATTATGAGTGAGATGTTCAATCTTGATTTTAAAGAAAAATCAGTTCTGGATATGGGTTGTGGTACAGGAGTGTTAGCAATTCTTGCCTCAAAATTAGGTGCTTCATCATTAGTTGGAATTGATTTTGATGAGTGGGCAGTAGAGAATTCTGAGGAGAATTCAACGTTAAATAATGTTGATAATATTGATTTTATTCATGGTGATGCAGATGCAGTTGGAGACTCAAAATTTAAGATTATATTGGCAAATATCAATAGAAATATAATTTTAAATGATTTAGAAACTTATGTTGGGGCAATGGAAGATAAATCAGAAATTTTATTTAGTGGTTTTTTTAAGGAGGATGTTCCTTTAATTTTAGATAAATCAAAGCAACTTGGGCTGCAATTAGTTGTTTTAAAAAATAAAAACAAATGGCAAATGTTACATTTAAAAAGAGCTTAGTACTTTTAGTATTAACCTTTGTGTTTTCTATGAGTTTATTTGCTCAAAAGAAAGGAAGGGTTAAAGAATTCACTCAAGAATTACCAGTATTTTTAGTTGAATTGGAGGGTTTTATGTATGCAACTGATAATTCAGATTTAAAATCAGTTTTTAAACAATTTAAGAAGAAATCTGATATTTTATCAATATCTGAAAAAGA
>CAJQLK010000052.1 GCA_905479165.1 uncultured Flavobacteriales bacterium
TGAAAAATATTGATATTGAAATTCCTCTTGGTTTACTCACTTGTGTTACTGGTGTTTCTGGTAGTGGAAAGTCTACTTTAATAAATGAAACGCTTTATCCAATATTAAATAAGCATTTTTTCAGAGCAGAAAAAGAGCCTTTGCCGTACAAAAATATTGACGGGATTGAAAATATTGATAAAGTTATTGCTGTTGATCAATCTCCAATTGGGCGTACTCCAAGGTCAAACCCAGCTACTTATACAGGCGTTTTTTCTGATATCAGAAATTTATATTCTAATCTGCCTGAATCCAAAATTAGAGGATATAAAGTGGGTAGATTTTCATTTAATGTAATTGGAGGAAGGTGTGAAGGATGCAAGGGTGGTGGAATGAAAACTATTGAAATGAACTTTTTGCCAGATGTAGAGGTGCATTGTGAGGATTGTAATGGAATGAGATATAATAGAGAGACACTTGAAGTTCGCTTTAAAGGAAAATCAATTTCTGACGTTTTAAGCTTGACAATTAATCAAGCTGTTACGTTTTTTGAAAAGCTCCCATCAATATATAGAAAGATTAAAACAATACAAGATGTTGGTTTGGGTTATATTACTTTGGGTCAGTCTGCAACTACTCTTTCAGGAGGTGAAGCACAAAGAATTAAGTTAGCTTCAGAGTTATCTAAAAAAAGTACAGGAAATACTTTTTATATTTTAGATGAACCAACAACTGGTTTGCATTTTGATGATGTTCAAATGTTACTTGATGTAATAAAAACGATAATTGATAAGGGAAATTCTGTTTTAGTAATTGAACATAATATGGACGTCATTAAAGTAGCTGATTATATTATTGATATTGGAAAAGAGGGTGGAGAAAAAGGTGGTTATGTTGTTTGTAACGGAAAACCCGAGAAAATCGTTAGCTGTAAAGATAGTTATACGGCAAAGTTCTTAAAATATGAATTGAGTTAATTTTGTTATATTTGAACGTTTAATTAAAAGATGAAGAATGATGAGTACAGATGAGACTAAAATAAGAAGGGCTTTTAAAGAAAAAAATTGGAACGCTATAAAAACATCTGATTCTTGGCAAATTTTCAAGATAATGTCAGAGTTTGTTGAGGGTTTTGAAAAGATGTCAAAAATAGGACCTTGTGTATCAGTTTTTGGTTCAGCAAGGACTAAGTCAGATAATAAATATTACCAACAAGCAGATGAGATAGGCTACCTTTTGACTCAAAAAGGATATGGTGTAATTACTGGTGGTGGGCCAGGAATTATGGAGGCTGCAAATAAAGGTGCAATGAGAGGGGATGGAAAGTCAGTTGGATTAAATATTGAACTTCCTTTTGAGCAATCACATAATGAATTTATTGATAATGACAAAATTTTAAATTTTGACTATTTCTTTGTAAGAAAAGTGATGTTTGTAAAATATGCACAAGGATTTATTGTACTGCCAGGTGGTGTTGGAACCTTAGATGAGCTTTTTGAAGCGATTACATTAATACAAACAGGTAAGATTGGAAAATTTCCTATTGTGCTTGTCGGAAAATCATATTGGAAAGGATTAATTGGGTGGATAAAAGCGACTATGCTAGCAGAAGAAAAAAATATTAGTCCTGAAGATTTTGACCTTTTTAATATTGTTGAAACTCCTGAGGAGGCAGTAGAAATCATTGAAGAATTCTATAGAAAATATACTTTAAAACCTAATTTTTAGGATATCTGATTACATTCTGTTTTTTTTAGTATTTTTACGGCAATATAAAAATCAGAATAATGAATCAATTTTTGAAATATCTTTTTACTTTATTAATTCTAGTGTCATCAACTTTTGTGTACGCACAAGATCTTGATTTTGACTCAGAAAAAAAGAAACCGTTTAATCCTAAATTTACTTTAGGAACAGGATTTTATACTTTAACTGGAGATATACAGAATGAAGAGTCTGGTTTTCTAAGAGGAACTAACCCTGGTTATAATGCGGGTATGAAGTTTGGATTTACAGATAATTTACAGTTGTCTTTTTTAATAATGAAATCAACTTTCCAATCGAATAATGGTACTGAAGAATTTAAATCAGAAGTAGATGGTTTGGGATTGCATATAGGTTATTTAGTAAATCAATTATTTAAACAATCAAGAGTTAGTCCTCTTTTATCCTTTGGAGCACAAAGGTTAAGTTATAAAACTAATGATTTTGAAAGAGAAAGTGCAATAGCTATTCCTTTTGGTTTAGGAATTAGAATCAATGTAAATGAAAGATTAGAATTTGACGCATCATTAAATTGGGCGGTAGGTATGGGTGATATTGATCATGGAGTTGATGATGGCTCAGATGGGTATAAATCTTTTAATATCTCATTGCATTATGATTTATTTACACCTGGCTCAAATAGCGATGATGAGTATTTTGATGATAGTTATTATGCTACTGTTGATTTTGCTAAATTAGAAAATGAGGATGAGGATGGAGATTTGGTTTTGGATGTTGATGACTTTTGTCCTAAAACTCCTATTGGTATAAAAGTTGATGTAACTGGTTGTCCTTTAGATGATGATAATGATGGAATTGCTAATTATCTTGACGCACAAAAGAATACTCCAGAAGGGTCAATTGTTGATGAAAATGGTGTTAGATTAACTGCTGATAAGTATCGCAGCATGTATTCTGATTATGAAGTAGCATCAAGAAAATATGCTAACTTCTATAATGAATCAGAAATTAAAAGAGAAAATTATAAAACAGTTGATGAGTATTTAATTGCTAAGGCAAATGCTTTTAATATAGCTTATAATGAAGGATTAAAAGATGATGAGAAAATTAAAGGTTTATTATATAAAGTTAAAATTGGAGAATTTTCTGATGGAATTCCCGCAAAGGTTGCTAATAAATTTTTAAGTATTGATGATTTAGAAAGTATTACCCTTGATGATGGAGTAGTAATTTATTTAGTTGGGTCTTACTCAACATTAGATGGGGCTAGAGGAAGAAAAAATGATCTTGAAGAAAAAGGTATTGAGGATACTTATCTGATGGTAGATAATAATGGAGAGGTTTCAGCTTATGTTGAACCAACTCGTGAAACAGAAATTGATGAAGATGAAGTGGTTGTTGAAGTCCCAGAAGGTGAAATATCTGAAGAAGTTGTTACAAATGTACCAGAAGAAGATGAAATGACTAATGAAACTACTTATAGAATTCAAGTTGGAGCATTTAATACAGAACTTTCTGATGAGATATTTGTTGGAGTTAAAAATGTAATTTCTTTTACAGGAAAAGATGGCCTAGTAAGATATATGGCTGGTTCATTTGTTGAGTATAAAGATGCTATTGATTATCAAGCGCAAATGAAAGCAAGAGGGTTTGAAGATGCATTTATTGTTACTTATAAAAATGGAGAGCGTATTAGTTTGAATATAGCAATTAAAACTGAGAAAGAATCTAAGGTTGTGAATCAAGACGGTGAAGATGAAGTGATTAATCTTGAATTTGTTGTTCAAATTATGGTTGCAAAATCATCATTGTCAGCAGTTGATTTTAATAAAATGGGTAAACTAGGTAATATTGATAAAGAAGCTGAGGGTACAGATATGTATAGGTATTTTGCAGGAACATATAACTCATTAGAAGATGCTAATAATCAATTAGAAAAAGCAAAACTTGTTGGGTTTGCAGATGCTTTTGTGTTTCCTAAGTTAAATGGTGAAAGGATTACTATTAAAAGAGCAAAAGAATTAATGAAGTAAGGTTTTAAATTATAAAAGAAAAAAGCCAGCTTTTAGCTGGCTTTTTTCTTTTACAAGTAGTATTGTTTAACTCTCAATTTGTTTCTTAGCTTTTTTACTTCCTTCATAAACTTCAAATTTTCGGAAGCTACAATCTAGTTTACCATTCATTACTCTTATTTTTCGTGAAGGACGTAAGCCAATAAATTTCATATTTTCAATATCTGAAGAGATAAGCCAAATCCTGCATCCTTCATATTTATGTTTTAATGTAGTCCCTACTTTTTCATAGAAATCATTCACCCCTAAATCTATTCGTTCTCCATAAGGAGGGTTAAAAATTACAAAAGTTTCAGGTTCTACTTCAGTTTCAAAAAAGTCAGATTTTGTAACTTTTATATTATCATACATTAACGCATTATCAATATTCTCTCGGCTAATGCGCACTGCTTTCTGGAAATTATCACTTCCAGTGATTTTTCCGTAATAATGCTTTTCTTTTTCAAGAGATACTTCTTTAATCATTTCCCAAAGCTCCTCATCAAAATCCTTCCAGCCTTCAAATCCGAATTTATCTCTGAAAATATTAGCAGGTATATTATATGCAATAAGTGCAGCTTCAATCAATAAAGTTCCACTTCCACACATAGGGTCATGAAAATTAGAAATTCTATTCCAATCACTTAAAAGAATAAGTCCTGCCGCCAGTACTTCATTCATAGGAGCAATAACTGCATCAGTTTTATACCCTCTTTTATGCAAAGAATTTCCTGAACTATCAAGTGAAACAGTACAAGTATGCTTTGCAATATGTAAGTTGATACTCACATCTGGTATTTCAGCATCAACATTTGGGCGTTTGTCAAATTTCTTTCTGAAAGTATCTGCAATAGCATCTTTCATTACTAATGAAGCATATTTACTATGCGTAAAAATTTCAGAATGAGTAGTTGCGTGAGTAGCAAAAGTTGAATCAAGATCAAAAAATTCAGTCCAATCTATTTCACAAAGTTTTCTGTATAATTCTTTCTCATCATGAGCCTGAAAGTGTGCGATAGGTTTTAATATCCTTAGAGCAGTTCTTAAATTTAGATTCGCTTTGTACATAAACCCTTTATCTCCTTTAAAACTTACGGCCCTATTAATGGGTTTTACATTTTGTGCACCTAGTTTTCTTAGCTCTTCAGCTAGCACTTCTTCTAAGCCAAACATAGTTTTGGCTAGCATATAAAAATTATCATCTTTCATTTGGCAAATGTAATGCTTATTAGCTAAAAGATTTCCTTAGATTTGTTCAAATTATTTTCGCTTATGGATATCTCAAATCTTGACTGGATTATCATCATTTCTTTTTTACTTTTAACTTTATTGATTGGACTTATTGTATCCAAAAAATCAGGAGAGAACTCTTCTGAATTTTTCCTTTCTGGGCGAAATATGCCTTGGTGGCTTTTAGGGCTTTCTATGGTAGCAACCACTTTTTCCACTGACACACCAAACCTAGTAACGGATATTGTTCGGAATAATGGTGTGGCAGGAAACTGGATATGGTGGGTATTTTTGATTACAGGCCTTTTAACCGTTTTTGTTTATGCAAAACTCTGGAGAAAATCCAATGTGAATACAGATATAGAATTTTATGAACTCAGGTATTCAGGTAAACCTGCAAAATTACTAAGAGGATTTAGGGCTGTATATCTAGGTGTTATTTTTAATGTATTGGCTATGGGAGGTATTTCCTTGGCAGCCATAAAAATTGGACAAGTAATGTTGGGACTTACTGCTGTTGAAACGATTGGAATTGCAGGAGCAATTACTTTATTCTTCAGTGCTTTGGGTGGTTTTAAGGGAGTAGTCTATACTGATTTCATCCTATTTTTTGTAGCT
>CAJQLK010000053.1 GCA_905479165.1 uncultured Flavobacteriales bacterium
AGATTATAGAGCCTCTTGCAGATTATATGTATTTTATTAAAGACGACTTGGAAATATCTGCTTTTATTAAGTACAATTATCATAATGTTCTTTTAGCCTTATCATCAACATTATCATTATATATTTTAATAGAGAAGAAAACGAAATATAATTATTTATTAATGATATTTATTGTAGTTTGTGCATTAAGTATTTTTACTGAAAGAGGTAGAGCAGGACAAGTGGTGTTTAATTTATCAGCAATGTTTTATATTATATATTATAATAGAAAGCACTTCCTTAGATTATTCGCGTTTATTATTTTACTTTTTTCTTTTCAATTTATAGTTTATAAAACAACTAACGTTTACAAGGATAGATTTGATGCAGTTTCAAATATAATTGTAAATAAGGGGCAAGTTGGGCAGGGGAAACTTGAAGATATTCGCTATGTTTTTGTTAGGGAATCATTTAATAGAATTTTAGAAAAGCCAATTTTGGGTTATGGAACAGGAAGTTTTGGAACAATTTTTGAAAATGAAGTTAAAAGTGGGCATGATTTTTACAAGCACACCACACCGCATAATCAATATGTATATGTTTGGTTTGAGCTTGGAATTTTAGGATTGGTATTACTTCTATTCATCTTTTATCATCAGATTAAAGAAGTATTCAGAAAAAAAGATGGAATTCATAGGGCATTATTACCCCTTTCTTTCATGTTTTTGATGCTTGTTGACTCGTATTTTTTTATTTTTATACTTACTGTTGCATATATTTTCTTATATACGATTTATAGTCGTTACGAATCAGAATAAACTCTCTTAATTCTTCTATTTAAAGTAGAGTAAATCTCATAAGGAATTGTATTTATCTTTTTTGCAATTTCGTTAACAGACAAATTATTTCCAAATATTTCTACTGCTTCTCCCTCATAAATAGTAATTTTAGAAGTATTAACAGCAAAACTATCCATACTAATATTACCGATAATCTTGCATTCTTTTTTATTAATGTAAACACTGCCGATACTACTAAATTTTCTGTTTAAACCATCAGCATACCCAATAGGAATTATTGCAATTTTCATATTTTCAGGAGCAATAAAAGAAGGTCCATAACCAACTGCCTCTCCTTTTACTACATCTCTAATTTGAGTAACAACACTTGACAGACGACTGATTTGCTTCAAATTTTTATCAGTTGACGATCCATACAAACCAATTCCTAATCGAACTACATCCATTTGATGATTTGCAAAGTTTAAAACACCATTAGAATTTAGAATGTGTTTATCAATTTTAGCACCATAAAGTATTTCAAAATTCTTAGAGATTGTTTTGAATTTAGCAATTTGATTAAGAGTGAATTCTGATTTTTCAGCTTTATCTGATGCTGCTAAATGTGAGCAAATTGAAAGTAATTTTAAATGATAACTGTGTTTTATCTTTTCAACTATATTAGCTGTTTCTTGAGCCTCAAAACCATATCTATTCATACCTGAATTAAACTTTATATGAATATTTATTTCGTTTTTTTTAGAAGCGTATAATTCAAGTAATCTTTGATTGTAAATTACAATATCAAGACTATATTTAATTATTTTATCATAGCTTTTTAAGCCAGGATTAGCAACAATAATTTTTGATTTAATACCAGCTTCCCTTAAAGCAATACCTTCTTCAAAATCACTAACCCAAAGAGCATAAGCACCTAATTTTTCTAATTTCCTTGAAATTTCAATATCACCATGTCCATAAGCAAAAGCCTTTACAACCCCAATAATTTTAGTGTTTTTTTCAAGGTTGCTTTTTAAATAATTAAAGTTATGCTCTAATTTATTTAAATCAATATGTAATATAGTTTCGTTAGAAAACTCCAAATTATTTTTGTTGTGAAAAACAGTTTCTACATAATGGCTTATATTCTTCTTTTTCTCCAAGTTCCACCAATTTTTTACTCTTTGTAAGCCTAAATGAATGATTAGCAATAGAACCACAATCAATACAAATTGCATGAACTTTTGTTACATGTTCGGCTATGGCTAAAAGTTGCGGCATTACTCCAAATGGCTTTCCTAAAAAATCCATATCCAGCCCAGCTATAATTACTCTTTTTCCATCATCAGCTAATTTATTGCAAACAGCTATTAATTCATTGTCAAAAAACTGAGCCTCATCAATAGCAACTACTTCCATTTCAGTTACCATATTTAAAATATCAATTGGATTTTGGATAGGATTTGAGGTAATAGTATTTGAATCGTGAGAAACTACTTTTCCTTCATCATATCTCACATCAACTTGTGGTTTAAAAACTGCAATTTTAAGCTTTGCAAATTCGGCTCTTTTTAATCTTCTGAGTAATTCTTCTGTTTTTCCAGAAAACATTGAACCACAAATCACTTCAATACTACCTTTTTGCATTGGGTGGTTTATTTGTGATTCTAAAAACATTTGTGCGAATTTCTTTTATTAAGTTTGCTAACAAAAGTATGAAAAGCAATTTCAATATTTATGAATTTTAAAAGTTTGTTTTTACTAGTATTTTTAATTCTTTTTTGCAATAATATTATTGCTCAAAATGATAGCTTGAAAGTGAATAAAAAAAGAGTAGCTATTGTAAGTAGCAGTTTGTGTGCAGCACTTGGAGGTTCCTATTATTATATTCAAAATTCTTGGTGGGCAGGACAACAAACTTCTTTTCATTTTGATAATGGTGCTGACTTAACTTATGCTTTAAATGTTGATAAATTAGGGCATTTTATGGGTGGATTAGAAGCTGCTGATATTTTTTCATCATCAATGAAATGGGCGGGAATGAACGAAAAACAAGCACTTTGGTATGGAGGTTTTTTTGGTTCTGGCTTGCAACTTGCTATTGAAATGAAAGATGCCTATGCTCCATATTGGGGTTTCAGTAAATGGGATTTGGCATTAGGCTCTACTGGAGCTTTTTGGCCTGTTGCACAATATTATAATGATGATTTCAAAGCAATAAACTTTAAATTTTCTTATTATAAGCGCTCTAATATTTACTGGGATTTGGATAAACAAAGAGAGAAACAGACTAATAAATATGCTTGGCAAGATGATTATCCGAACCAAACTTATTGGGTGACTTTTGATGTGAATCATTTCACTGAAAGTTGTTGTTGGCCAGAATGGCTGAATATAGCTGTCGGTTTTGGAATTGATGATACTCAGTATTTAGATGCTTATGGCAGAAAAACTGGTGGGCAAAACGAGTGGTATGTTGCTTTTGATTATGATATTCCTAAAATGCTTAAAAGATGGAATTCTCCTACTGGAACAAAAGTTAAGCATTGGCTAAACTATTTTCATCTCCCTGCTCCAACAATAAGAATCAGCCCAAAATTAGAATTGTATCCATTATTCCTATAAATTTGTGATATGTCAAAATTGTATTTAATACCAACACCAATAGGCAACTTAGAGGATATAACTTTAAGAGCTTTGCGTGTTTTAAAGGAGGTAAATATTGTTCTTGCTGAGGATACTAGAACTTCTAGAAAATTATTTTCTCATTATGATATTGACGCAAATCTTGCACCATTTCATATGCATAATGAGCATAAAGTTTTGCAAAAATGGATTGATAGAATTAAGTCAGGAGAAACAATTGCATTAGTTTCTGACGCAGGAACTCCCGCCATATCAGACCCTGGCTTTTTATTGGTTCGTGAGTGTGTAAAAAACGATATTGATGTAGATTGTTTGCCTGGAGCAACAGCATTTGTTCCTGCTTTAGTAAATTCTGGGATCCCTTCTGATAAATTTGTATTTGAAGGGTTTTTACCTGTTAAAAAAGGAAGACAAACAAGACTAAAATTGCTTTCAGAGGAAGAAAGAACCATTGTTTTTTATGAATCTCCTCATAGGATTGTTAAAACACTTTCTCTTTTTTGCGAGTATTTTGGAGAGGATAGGAAAGTGTCCGTTTCAAGAGAAATATCAAAAATGTTTGAAGAAACCAACAGAGGAAGTGCAAAAGAGATGCTGGAGTATTTTGTGCAGAAAAAACCTATAGGGGAATTTGTAATTATTGTAGAGGGGAAATAATGGAAATCAAGGAATTTATAGATAAAAAACCATATGTAATTGCTGGGCCTTGCAGTGCAGAATCAGAAGAACAAATTTTGCAGATAGCAAAAGAGTTAAAAGGGACTGCAGATGTTTTTAGGGCTGGTGTTTGGAAGCCAAGAACACACCCAAATTCTTTTAAAGGTATTGGTAAAGATGCATTAAAATGGATGCAACAGGCTCAACTCCAAACTGGAATGAAGGTATCGACAGAAGTAGCAACAGCTAAGCATGTTGAACTTTGTCTGGATGCTGGAATCGATATGCTTTGGATTGGAGCTAGAACTACTGTCAACCCTTTTTATGTACAGGAAATTGCAGAGGCTTTAAAAGGAGTTGACATACCCGTTTTTGTAAAAAATCCTATTCACCCTGAAATCGGTCTTTGGCTTGGTGCTTTTGAGCGTTTAAATAAATCTGGAGTTACTCAAATTGCAGCAATTCACAGAGGATTCTATAGTTATGAAAAGTTAGCATTTAGAAATGATCCTAAATGGGAATTGCCTATAAGGTTAAGAGAAGAAGTTCGTGATCTTTCTATTATCTGTGACCCTTCACATATTTCAGGAAACGCTTCTTTAATAGAGGATGTTTCACAAACAGCGATGGATCTAAATATGGATGGTTTGATGATAGAAACGCATAATAAGCCTAGCAAAGCATTAAGTGATGCTAATCAGCAGATATTACCAATTGATTTAGAAAATATACTGAATAATTTAATACTTAGAGATGCAAAATTACGTGATGAAGCATTTAAAAAAGAATTATTTGCATACAGGAGTCAGATAGATTTTTTAGATACCAAAATTATTGATTTGCTTAATGATAGGAAAAATATTGTAGAAGATATAGGGCATTTTAAGAATAAAAACAAGTTAACTATCTTTCAGATTGAAAGATGGTTTGATATTTTAAAGAACAGAAAAGAGAATGCTAAATCTTTGGGTATAGACGAGCAAATGATTGCTGAACTTTTTGAGCTTATTCATAAATACTCCATTTTAACGCAAACCAAAATAATGAGGTAATGGAAAAAAGATGGATTATTCAAAAACCAGATCAGACAATCGTACAAAAATTAGCAAAGGATTTGGAAGTAAACCATATTGTTGCTCATCTTTTAGTGTTAAGAGGTATTGAAAATTTTGATGATGCAAAACTTTTTTTCAGACCAGAGTTAAATCATTTACATGACCCTTTTTTGATGAAGAATATGCAAGATGCTGTTGATAGAATTGAGAAAGCAATTACGAATCAAGAAAAGGTTTTAGTATATGGTGATTATGATGTAGATGGCACAACATCTGTAGCTATGATGTATTCTTTCCTGAAAAGATTTTCACCTGAAATTGAATACTATATACCATGTAGATATGAAGAAGGGTATGGGATTTCATTAAAAGGAATTGATTATGCAAAAAAGAATAATTTTTCATTAATTATTGCATTGGATTGCGGGATTAGAGCATTTAATCAAGTAGATTATGCTAATGAGAAAGAAGTAGATTTTATTATTTGTGATCATCATAACCCTGCTAATAAAATACCTAAAGCTATTGCTATTTTAAATCCAAGGCAAAGTGATTGTAATTATCCTTATAAAGAGCTTTCAGGCTGTGGAGTTGGGTTTAAATTAATTCAAGCATATAGTCAGAAAAATAATATTGGTTTTTCAGAAATTTCAGAGTATTTGGATTTGTTAACTGTAAGTATAGGCGCAGATATTGTGCCTATGACTGGTGAAAATAGAGTTTTTTCCTATTATGGATTAAAACAAATCAACACTCATCCTAGAGCTGGATTAAAAGCATTAATGTATATTGCTAATAAAATAAAAGATCTCTCAATTTCTGATGTAGTTTTTGGAATAGCTCCAAGAATTAATGCAGCAGGGAGAATTGAACATGCAAAAAAAGCAGTTGAAATTTTGGTTGAGCAAGATTTAGATAGAGCTAAAAAACTTGCTTCATTTATTGAGGAGAATAATGTAACTAGAAGAAATTTGGATCAAAATATAACTAAGGAAGCTCTTGAAATGATTGATAAAAATAAAAAATCAACAGTTGTTTTTAGTAAAAACTGGCATAAAGGAGTGGTAGGTATTGTTGCATCTCGCGTAATAGAAACTCATTATAAGCCAACTATTGTATTGGCTGAAAAAGATGGCATATTAACTGGTTCTGCTCGTTCTGTGCATGATTTTGATTTATATGAAGCAATTTCAAAGTGTGCTCATTTATGTGAAAAGTTTGGGGGACATAAATATGCTGCAGGCTTAAGTATTAAAAAAGAAAATTTAGCAGAATTTATTATTGCTTTTGAAAAAGTAGTTTCTGAGTGTATTACTGAGGATCAATTATTTCCAAAAATTGATGTTGATATGGAAATTGATATTGATGCTGTAGATGGTAAATTATTTAGGATAATAAAACAATTTTCTCCTTTCGGGCCTCAGAATTTATCTCCTATTTTTGTAAGCAGGAGTGTAATAGATAATGGCTTTGGGAAAAGGATTGGTGCTGATAAATCTCACTTGAGAATAAATACAAAAACTGCATCAGGACCTCTTGCTGGAATTGGCTTTAGTATGGGAGATGCCTTTGAAAAAATTAAAGATTATAATGAGTTTGATATCTGCTATACAATAAGTGAAAATGAGTGGAATGGTAGAAAAAACTTACAATTGATACTAAATGATCTAAAGTTTAATTCTTAATCCTAAAGTTTGAATTCTCTGATTACTACCAATAGTTAATTCTATTTTATTTTTGAATGGTTTTGTAAAAATATATGCACTTCCTATCCCTAGTAGAGCGCCTGCTAATACATCATAATAATCATGATGGTTAGAGTAAACTCTACTCCACCCTACATAGCTAGCAAGTATATAAGCTGGGATACCAACTTTTAGCCCATATCGTTTTTCTATAAATCCGGCACCAGTAAAAGCTGCTGAAGTATGCCCTGAAGGGAAGCTATAATCACCACCATTGGGCCTTTCCTTGTTGGTAATTCTTTTTAAACTATGCGTTACTATAAAAGAGAACCCCATAGTTTTAATAAATTGTAAAGGAGATTTTTGATTGTCTTTCCAAATAAAAGTAGAGGCGAAAGCTGAAACAGGTAATACTATCTTAAGCTTATCACCAATTTTTTCATAATTAATATTTTGAGATTTTATCGTAGAAATAAAAATCATGCAAATTAATATGGAGAATAACCTACCCAATATTTCTTCCTAAAAGTTTAGCGATTTGAGTTTTTATCTTAGTAAGTTCACTTAATTTTTTGATACCTGCAGCATCAATAGTTTCTTCTTTAATTGCTTTTTGAAGCTTTGATATTTGGAAATCAACTACTCCTTTTTTAAGTGACAAGATTGCTTTTTTAGTAGTTTTTTGCATCTTTTGGTTTTCAAGTCCGGTATAGATTTTATGTCTTTCTTCCCAATTATTGCTAATACTATGTGGGGTTGCAACTAAGTTGACAGCTAAAGAACTAATATTGTAGTTATTGCTATTTATAAAAGATTGGATATGTATTTTCCCAGTTTCCTCAATTTTAGCAATAATCTCTTGATATATTTCATTGTGAATTGGTGTAGAAAATTCGATATCATCATTTTCTAACTCATTTATTATCATTGCAGCAACACTTTCATCTTCATTATCTAGTATAAATGTTTCATTTCCATAGTTTAGTAATAATCGTAAAACTTCTTCCTCTTGCTTTTGTAGTTTATATTCAGAGTTTCTACTAATTTTTTTAGTTTTTATAGTTTCTTTTTTCGGGCTTAGATTTCTACTAGGTGAGCTTACTGCCATTGACCTTGCTTTATTTACTTGGGCAATTAATTTAACTTCCTCTATTGCAAGTTTTCGGTGATATATCTTACAATACTCTTCTCTACTAAATACATCAGGGATTTCAGATATTGATTTAATTATTTTCTTTTTAATTTCAATAACTTTAGTAGGGTCATTGGTATCATTTAGTTTGTAAAGTTCAATTAGATAATCAACAAAATTTATTGCAGATTTTTCTAAATATTCTTGAAACTCCTCAGTACTTAATTTTTTTGAAAATGAGTCTGGATCTTCTCCATCTGGGAAAGATGCAATCTTTACATTCATTTCTGCTTTTAGACACAAATCAATAGTGCGAAGGGTTGCTTTTATTCCAGCTTTATCTCCATCAAAAAGCAACGTAACATTATTTGTTGAACGTTTTATTAACTGAATTTGTTGGGCCCCTAATGCTGTACCTGAAGCAGAAACAACATTTTCCACTCCATTTTGATGCATAGAAATTACATCTGTATACCCTTCAACAATAAAACATCTATCAGCTTTGCTAATTGATTGTTTAGATAGGTTAAGCCCATATAAAACTTTGGATTTATCATAAATTAAAGTTTCCCCAGAGTTTAAATATTTTGATTTCGCAACAGGGCTAAATGCTCTTCCCCCAAATCCAATAACTTTGCCTGTATAAGAATGAATTGTAAAAATGGTTCTCTCACGAAATTTATCATAAGTTTTTCCATCTTCATTTTTCCCAATTAAACTTGAAGCAGCTAAAACGTCTAAGTCATAACCTGCTTTTGTTGCTGCTTTTTCAAAGGAGTTTTGCTTTTTAGGGCTGTATCCTAATTGAAATTTTTTAATTATATCTTCAGAAAACCCTCTTTCTTTAAAATAGCTTAATCCAACTGCTTTTCCTTCTGAAGTATTCCATAAAACATTTTGAAAGTATTCGCTTGCAAATTTAGTTGCAATAAATTGACTTTCTTTAGCTGACATTCTGCTTTCCTGCTCAGGAGTAAGTGCTTGCTCCTCAATTTCAATATTATATTTATCTGCAGCATATCGCAAAGCTTCAGGGTATGAAACTCCCTGAATTTCTTGTATAAAATTTATGCTATTACCTCCCTTTTGACACCCAAAACATTTATAAATACCTTTAGTTGGAGATACTACAAATGAAGGCGTTTTCTCATCATGAAAAGGGCACCTCCCTTTGTAATTTACACCTGCTTTTTTGAGCTCAACAAAATCACCTACAATTTCCTCAACTCTTACTGTATCAAATATCTTTTCTATCGTATCTTGAGGGATCATTTTTTTCTATTTACAACAAAATTTAACAATAATTCCAATGATCTTCTTGATTCATTATCATCAAACTGATTTAGAATTTCAAGCGCTTCATTCCGATACTTTATCATTACATTCTCAGCATAATTCATACCGCCCTTTTCTTTCACTAGATCAATCAATATTGCTACTTTTTTATCATTTTCATGATGGTTTTTTACAATGTTTATGATGTTATTTTTCTCTTTGTTGGAGACATTATTTAGAGTGTAAATGAGTGGAAGAGTCATTTTTTGCTCTCTAATATCATTGCCGGTTGGCTTGCCTATAAATGTACTCTTAGTATAGTCAAACAAATCATCCTTTATTTGAAAAGCAATACCTGCTTTTTCACCAAATAAACGCATTGTTTCAACAGTATTTTTGTCCTCTCCAACTGAATTTGCTCCACTTGCACAACAAGCCGCAATTAAAGTAGCTGTTTTCTTTCGGATAATATCAAAATATACTTTTTCTGTAATATCTAATTTTCTAGCTTTTTCAATTTGCAGAAGCTCCCCCTCACTCATTTCCTGAACTGCAGTACTCATGATTTTTAAAAGTTCAAATTCTTCATTTTTTACAGCTAAAAGCAATCCTCTACTTAGTAGAAAATCTCCAACTAAAACAGCAATTTTATTTTTCCAAAGTGCATTTATTGAAAAGAATCCTCTTCTAAAATCTGCCTCATCAATTACATCATCATGTACTAAAGTTGCTGTGTGTAAAAGCTCTATCATTGATGCTGCACGGTAAGTACTTTCCTTAAATTTCCCGAAAAGTTTAGCAGTTAGAAAAACAAACATTGGTCGCATCTGCTTTCCTTTTCTCTTGATTATATAATGCATAATTCTATCAAGTAAAGAAACATTGCTTTTTAATGAATCTTTGAACTTGTTTTCGAACAAATCCATTTCCAATTTAATGGGTGCTTTTATATCTTTAATTATTGACAAAATTCTTGTAAAGAAGAGGTGCGAATATACAAAGAAATGAGCCCAAAAAAAGTTTCTTTTTTCTTTGTTAAAAAGTTATTTAAGTTTATTTACTAATTGTCCACATGCAGCAGCAATATCTTTCCCTTTACTTCTTCTTAAATTTACAATTAATTTTTTTTCCTCTAAGAATTTAATAAAATTTTCAGTAACCTTATTTGAAGATTTCTCATAAGGTAAATTATCAACAGTATTATATTCAATTAGATTAATTTTACATGTACTAGCTTTTGCAAATTGCACCAGTTTTTGTGCATCTTCTAAACTGTCATTTAAATCTTTGAATAAGATATATTCATAAGTAATTCTACTTCCTGTTTTATCATAAAAATATTGAACTGACTGCCTTAGTTCTTCTAGTTTTATTTTTTGATTTAAGGGCATCAAAATATCTCTTTTACTGTTGCTAGCGGTGTGTAATGAAATAGCAAGATTAAATCTTACATCATCATCAGCTAATTTCATAATCATTTTAGCAATTCCTGCAGTTGAGACTGTTATTCGTTTTGGAGACATGCCTAACCCTTGTTCAGTTGTGATGAATTTAATACTACCTAATAAAGCTTTGTAATTTAAAA
>CAJQLK010000054.1 GCA_905479165.1 uncultured Flavobacteriales bacterium
GCTCTTCCGATCTGTTTGTAAAAGATAATTTATAAGTTTGTAAAAACCAAAAAGAAAAGTAATGAAAAAATTATGTTTAGTAATTGTTGTGTTTTTACATGTATTTTTTGCAAATGCTCAGCAAAGAAATTGTGGTACTATGCAGCATTTAGATGAAATTAGACAAAGAGATCCTGGAGTTGATAACAGAATGGATGTTGAAAATTTAGACATTAAGAATTGGATAAGCAATAATACGAGTAGTTCAAAATCTATGCCCAATCTAATTACAATTCCAGTTGTGGTTCACGTTATTTATAAAAATTCTAGTCAGAATATTTCTGATGCACAGATTTTTTCACAAATTGATATTTTAAATGAAGATTTCAGAATGAACAATTCAGATGCTTCATCTGTACCTTCAGCTTTTGCTGGTGCAGCTGCTGATTGTGAAATTGAATTTTGTTTGGCTGTTAGAGATCCAAATGGAAATGTTACAACTGGAATTACAAGGACTTACACAACTACTTCAAGTTTTTCTGGTTATACAAGCATGAAATATTCTAGTACTGGTGGTCAAGATGCCTGGAACACATCAGACTACTTAAATATTTGGGTATGTAATTTAGCTAGTGGACTTTTAGGATTTGCTACTTTTCCGGGTGGAAACTCAAGTACAGATGGAGTCGTTTGTGATTATGCCTATTTTGGCAATACAGGAACAGCAACATCACCCTATGATTTAGGAAGAACAGCTACTCATGAGGTAGGTCATTGGTTAAACTTATATCATATTTGGGGCGATTCATATTGTGGTAATGATTATGTTTCTGATACTCCAAAACATGAGGAATCAAATTATGGCTGTCCATCTTATCCCCATGCATCTTCTTGTTTAGGTACTGGTAGTTCTGGCGAGATGTTTATGAACTATATGGATTATACAAATGATGCTTGTATGTTTATGTTTAGTGCAGGCCAGAAAAATAGGATGAGAGCAACTTTAAATGGCAGTAGATCTTCTCTATTAAGCTCATTAGGATGTCAGGTGGTTTATCCTCCAATAATATTATCTTCTACTACTACAAACTTAAGTTGTAGTTTAGCAAATAATGGAAGTATAAACTTGTCAGCAATTGGAGGTGTATCTCCTTTGTCTTATGATTGGAGTAATGGGTCAACAACTCAAGATATCTCAAATTTATCGAGTGGTTATTATAACGTTACTGTAACTGATGCCGTAGGACAAACTGAGTCTTCTACTTTCTATATTAGTGAGCCTTCTCCAATTATTATTACATATACTGTTAATTCTACCTCTCAAGCTGGGTTTAGTGATGGTAATATTTTTACAACTGTAAGTGGAGGTACTGCACCATATTCATTCTCTTGGCAAGGACCTAATGGTTATAGCGCATCAACTCAAGATATTCAGAATTTGATAGCAGGCACCTATTTTTTTTACGTAATAGATGATAATGGTTGTTCTGAGTTGTTTTCAATTGTGGTAGGAGAGGGGCAATTAACTCCTTTGCAAGTTAATGCAGTAACTTCTGGTATAGATTGTTTTGGGAATAATAATGGTTCAATTGATTTAACAGTTAGTGATGGAGCTACACCTTACTCATTTATCTGGAATAATGGAGCAATTACTGAAGACTTATCAAATTTAGCCGCAGGCACATATACTGTTACTGTAACTGATGCTGCAGGGCAATCTTACACATCATCTTATACAATAATAGAACCATCTGAAATAACAGCAACATACACCGTTACAAATGTTACAACATTAGGAGGTAATGATGGAGCAATTGACTTAATTGCAAGTGGAGGTGTCGCACCTTATTTGTATTATTGGTCTACTTCACCAACACAAACAACAGAAGATATCAGTAATTTGATTGCAGGAACATATACAGTTTGGATTGTTGATGTAAATAATTGTTATTTAGGAGTTGATATTGATGTTGTGGAAGATTTATCAAATCAAAGTTGCTCAGAAGATGCTCCAGCTAATTTATTTGTTTCTGATATTATTAGTACTAGAGCTGTAATTAATTGGGATAATATGAATTCTTATGTTTGTACTGTTGATCAGTATAGAATAAAATACAGAGAAGTAGGAACAACTACTTGGATACAAAAAACTATGGGAGCACCACTTGGAAGTTGTAGCTTTGGAAATCAAAGGATAGATAAATTGTTGTTGAATTTAACTCCAAGCACACAATATGAATATCAAAAGAAAGCTTGGTATTGTGGTGGAGGTAGTAGTGCTTGGACTGGATTGCATTATTTTACTACTTCTGATGATTGTCCGCTTATTGCAAGCTTAAGTGCTACACCTCAAACCCCTACTAAAGTAAAATTTGATTGGACACTTAATGGAACGTACTCTTTTATAAGAATTAAAATTAGAGAAGATTATACTGGTGCTAGTTGGATAAATGTTGGTGGGGCTGGAGTGAGTTATCCTGCTATTACTAAAAATAAAAATGGATTAATTCCAGGGCAAACTTACAGGGGGCAAGCAAGAACTTGGTGTGATCCTAATGGTGGGGCTTATAATTCTACTTCTTGGACTAACTTAGTGTTTTGGACTATGCCCTCAAGTGCAAGAATGTATTTTTCTGGAGAAAAAGAGTTACTAAAAGTAACTGATTTATTGGGTAGAGAGCTCAATCCAAATACAGTAATTGATAATACTACTTTTCTTTATATTTATGGTGATGGTACTGTGGATAAAAGAGTAGTTATAGAATGAAAAAAAAGCCCAAGCTGTACGCTTAAGCCAATTACACTTACGGATAAAATCAAAAAAGGTTACATTAATTGTAGTTTTTTTTGAATGTATAAGAATGTTTGTAGGGCTATAGATTTTTACAAGATAAAATCATATCTTTGGAGCAAACAAAAAAAAATATGAAATTATCAAATTTAATAGTAGCAATCATTACTGTTTTATCTTTTAGTTTAAGTGCAAAAGACATTAAACTAACTGAAACATCTAATCAGTTAAGTATTACATCAAAAACTTTATCAGAGTTTACATTTGTAAGTCATTTATCAGAAATAAATACTTTAAGAGTAAAAACTGATATGGGCGATTTTGTAAAGCTTGTAGTCAGAGGTTATGGTGAAAATGCTATTAGTGGTAATGCTGAACTTCCTGTATTAGAAGAGTTGATTACTGTGCCAAATGGAGCATCTATAGCTATCAAAGTTTTAAATACTGAAGAACAAATTATTTCATTAGCTGATTATGGTATTTCAAACTTAGTTTTTCCTTCTCAGCCATCACTTTCAAAAAGTGCAACTAGCTTTCCTTTTTATTATAATTCATCTTATTATACTAATGATGGTTTTTATGAAATTGATGCAGTAACAACTGAGCTTTTAGGTAAAATGAGAGGTCAGCAATTAGCAAGATTATCAGTTGCTCCTATACAGTATAATCCAGCTAAAAATCAGTTAAAAGTAATAACAAAGTTAGAGGCAAAGGTGATTTTTAAAAATATTGATTACACTACTCATCAGTTAAATTTAGAAAGATATTACTCATCTGAATTTGACCATGTATTTAAAGGAGCAATTAATTATGTTCCATCAGCTAAAGATGTAATTACTACTTACCCTGTAAAATATGTAATTGTTGCTGACCCTGCTTTTCAATCCGCTTTACAGCCATTAGTACAATGGAAAACAAGAAAAGGTTTTGAAGTAATTGAAGCATATACTAATGACCCAAATGTTGGGAGTACAACAACATCAATACATGCATTTATCAAAGACATGTATGATAATGCTACTGCTTCTGATCCTGCTCCAACTTATTTATTAATTGTTGGTGATGATGGTGAAGTTCCTTCTTTTGCAGGAAGTACAGGTTCGCATCATGCTGATATGTATTATTGTGAATTTGATGGAGGAGGCGACTTTTATCCTGACATGTATTATGGTAGGTTTTCAGCTACTATTCCTGAAGAGGTAGAAGTACAAGTTAATAAAACACTAACACACGAGCAATATACTTTTGCTGACCCTTCATTTTTGGATGAAGTAGTATTGGTTGCTGGTGTAGATGCAGGTATGGCTCCAACTTATGGTAACGGACAAATTAATTATGGAACTAGTAATTATTTTAATGCAGCACATGGATTAACGGTACATAATTATTTGTATGGAGTTTTAGCACAAGGAGCATCTTATTCATCTGATATGTCAGGAGCATCTACAGAAATTATCTCTGATATAAGTGAAGGAGCTGGTTTTGCAAATTATACTGCTCATTGTGGTAGTTCTGGATGGTCTGACCCTTCTTTTGAAACTTCAGATATTAATGGTTTGCAGAACTTTGATGAATATGGAGTGATGGTAGGAAATTGTTGCCAATCAAATAAATTTGATGTTCCTGAATGTTTTGGGGAAGGATTATTAAGAGCTAATAATAAAGGAGCTGTTGGTTATATAGGTGGTAGTAATAATACATATTGGGATGAAGATTTTTGGTGGGCAGTAGGTAATGGAAGTATTTCGGCTAATCCAACTTATGCTGGTACAGGTTTAGCACTATATGATTGTTTAATGCACGAAAATGGAGAGCAACAAGCGGATTGGTTTGTTACTACAGGTCAAATGATACACTCTGGTAATTTGGCTGTTACACAAGCTGGTGGCTCTGAGCAGTATTACTGGGAGATATATCACTTAATGGGTGATCCGTCATTAATGCCTTATATTGGTGTTCCAACTGCTTTAACTGTTCTTCATGGCTCTGCAACTCCAGTAGGCACTACAAGTTTTACAGTTAATACTGAAGAGAATGCTTATGTAGCAATATCAATGAATGGTATGCTTTTAGATGCAAAACTTGCTGATGCAACTGGAGTAGTTACTTTAACTTTTCCTGCTATTGCAACTGTTGGTACTGCTGATATTGTAGTTACAAAACAATTTAGAGCTCCTTATACAGGTGCACTTCAAATTATTTCTCCAACTGGTCCTTATGTGATTTACTCATCAAACACATTAGATGATAGTGCGGGAAATAACAATACTTTAGCTGACTACAATGAATTGATTAATTTAGATGTTGAGGTAGAAAATGTAGGTTCAGTAGATGCTACATTTGTAAACGCAACTTTATCAACTACTGATCCTGCAGTTACTGTAATTAATAATTCGGCTTCAGTAAATATTATTAATGCTGCCCAAACTTTAGTGTTACCATCTTCATTTTCTTTTCAAGTTGCTAATAATATAGTGGATCAGCACATGGTTGCATTTACTTTAGATTTAACTGATAACTTAGGAAATACTTGGAGTTCAACTATAAATGTATTGCTGAATGCTCCTGTTTTGGATCATACAACTTTTACTATTGATGATTCGGCAGGAAATGGAAATGGAAAAATAGATGCAGGAGAGACCTTAGATTTAATTGTTGATGTTACAAATATTGGACATGCTGATATTACAAATTTAACAGCTACTTTGGGAAGTATTTCTTCTTATGTTACGGTAAATTTAACAACAGCAAATGTTGCTAACTTAAATGTAAATGGACAACAAGCTACTACTTTTAATATTACTGTTGCTGCAAATACTCCAGTAGGAACTTATGCTGAGTTTCATTTTGATTTAACAGACGGAACTTACACTCATAATGCAACTTTTGCTGAAACTATAGGAATTATTGATGAAGATTATGAAACGGGTGATTTCACAAATTATGCTTGGGTAAACGATCCTTTATATCCTTGGACTATTGATAATGTAAATGTTTATGAGGGAGTTAATTCTTCTAAGTCAGGTGCAGGATTACCTGATAGTGAAGTTTCACATTTATTAATTAATGTTGATGTTACTGCTCCTGGTGATATTTCATTTTATAAATTCGTTTCTTCTGAACAAGATTATGATTTCTTACAATTTTATATTGATGGAAACAAACAAGGGGAGTGGTCAGGTATTGATAATTCTTGGAGCTTTGTTTCTTTCCCTGTTACAGTTGGTAATCATGATTTAGAATGGGAATATGATAAAGATTCTGGTTGGGAGGATGGTGAGGATTGTGCTTGGTTGGATTATATTGTTTTCCCTCCAATTGATTTAGGACAATCAACAAATATTGATGAGAATAACTTTAACTTTGAGTTGTTCCCTAACCCTACCATTGGTAGCTTTAACTTAACTTTTAATGATGCAAAAAATCATAAAGTTGAGGTGTATGATACTTATGGTAAATTGATTTCATCTTTAGCTAATCAGCAAGGAAATACAGCTGTTGATTTAAAAGAATACTCAGCAGGAACATACACTGTAAAAGTGATGCCTGAAGGAATTACTTATCAGATAGTAAAACAATAATGGGGAAGGCGCTTGGTATTGATTTTGGTACTAAGCGTACAGGTATTGCAATTACGGATGCTATGCAAATTATTGCAACCGGGTACTCTACTGTTCCTACTAACTCTTTAGATGCTTTTATTACTGATGTAGTGGTAAAAGAAAAGATTGAATGTTTTGTGGTGGGTGATCCTAAAAATTTAGATGGAAGTGCTACTGATAGCACTGGGCATGTAAATGGATTTGTAAAAAGGTTAAAGCAAAAATTCCCAACTATTCCTGTGCATCAAATTGATGAACGCTTTACTTCAAAGATTGCAAAACAAAGCATATTAGCTAGTGGTGTAAAGAAAAAACGTAGGCAGAATAAATCCTTAGTTGATGAAGTAAGTGCTACTATTATTTTACAGAATTACTTGGATTTTAAAACTTAAAACTTCCTTTTCAAGTATTTTCCAGTAATTGAGGTACTACTTTTTATCATAGATTCCGGAGGACCTTCAAAAACAATTTTTCCACCCTTATCACCACCTTCAGGTCCAAGGTCAATAATCCAATCAGCACATTTTATTACATCCATATTATGCTCAATGCAAATAATAGAATGTCCTTTTTCAATGAGTGCATAAAACGAATTCAAGAGTTTGTTAATATCATGAAAATGCAAACCAGTTGTAGGTTCATCAAAAATGAAAAGTGTTTTATCGCTTGTGTTGCCTTTGCTTAAAAAGTGTGCTAATTTTATTCTTTGCGCCTCTCCACCACTTATGGTGTTAGAGGATTGTCCTAGTTTGACATAGCCCAAACCAACATCTTTTAGAGGCTGAATTTTTAATGAAATTTTCCATTCATTATTGCTCGCAAAAAACTCAATTGCCTCATCAACTGATAAATCTAAAATATCAGCTATGTTTTTTTCTGCAAACTTAATTTCTAGTATTTCTTTTTTGAACCTTTTTCCTTTGCAATGCTCACATTCCAAGTGTACATCAGCCATAAATTGCATCTCCACTGTAATTTCTCCTTCTCCTTTGCAATTGTCGCACCTTCCCCCATCTACATTGAAAGAGAAAAAACCAGTTTTGTATTGTCTGTTTTCTGATAGTGGTTGTCTAGTAAATAATTTTCTAATATCATCATATACTTTTATGTAAGTAGATGGATTGGAACGAGAGGATTTCCCAATTGGGTTTTGATCAATAAATTCTAGTTTAGAAATGTTTTTGTTAGTGATATTTACTGTTTCAAAATTCTTGCTTACTGATGAGTAATTACCTAAAAAAGTATTTACTGCTGGCTTTACCACATCTCTTACTAAGGTTGATTTCCCCGATCCACTCATCCCTGTTACTAGCGTTAATCCACCAAGAGGTATGTTTATACTTATATTTTGCAGGTTATGTTGGTAGATACCAGAAATAGATATTTTGTCTTTTAGTTTTCTTCTTGTTATAGGGGTAGGTATCTCAAGTTCCCCTGATAGATATTTAGTAGTTAAACTTCTTTTTTCCTTATAGATATCTTTTAGGAATCCTTGGTAAATAATTTCACCACCATTTATTCCTGCTTCTGGTCCTATGTCAATTATCTGATCAGCTTCTTGCATAATTTCTTCATCATGCTCTACAACTATTACTGTGTTTCCTATATCTCTTAATTCTTTTAAGATTTTAATGAGGCGTTCAGTATCCTTTGAATGTAATCCAATACTTGGCTCATCAAGTATGTACATTGCCCCAACAAGTGAACTTCCAATTGATGTTGCCAGATTTATTCTCTGGGACTCCCCTCCTGATAAAGTGCTTGATTTTCTATCAAGAGTTAGGTAGCCTAGTCCAACTTCACTGAGGTAGTGAAGTCTTCTATTTATTTCTAATAAAAGCCTTTCAGCTATCTTTTTATCTCCCTTATTTAACTTTATGTTTTTAAAGAAATCTATAGATTTTGTAATGCTCATGCTGTTGATTTCTGCAATATTTTTGTATCCTACTTTTACATAAAGTGCATCTTTTCTTAGTCGGCTGCCCCCGCATTCTTTACAGTCAGTTTTTCCTCTATATCTTGCAATTAGTACTCTATTTTGTATTTTGTATTTATCACTTTCTAATTTATCAAAAAACTGATTGATTCCTTTGCATTTGTTTTTGCCATTCCATAACAAATCTATCTCTTCTGCTGATAATTCATTGTAAGGCCTATGGACAGGAAAATCAAATTTTGCTGAACGAATAATAAAACGGTCTTTCCATTTGCTTAATTTTTCACCACTCCAGCAGGCAACTACACCCTGATAAACTGATAAGTTTTGGTTTGTAATTACTTTTTTCTTATCAATACCTAGTATTGAACCGTATCCTTCACATGCTTTACAAGCACCATATGGGTTGTTAAAAGCAAAAAAATTGGTGCTTGGTTTTTCAAATGTTAAGCCGTCTAATTCAAATCTATTTGAAAAGTTATTTATGTTGTTATTCACTAGAACAGAACATTCTCCTTTTCCTTCAAAAAATGCAGTTTGAACAGAATCAGCTATCCTTGCTTCATTATCAAATTTATCAAGTAGAATTCTATCAATTACAATATGAACTTCTTTCTTTTTTATTAATATTCCTTCTTTTAAAAGATTTTTTGTTTTGTGCAATTCATTGTCAAAGTAAATTCTTGAAAACCCTAATTGTGTTAAGGTTTCTAAAGTGTTTTTACTTTCATAGGTAAACTTTGAAAGTATGATAATCACATCACCTTCTTTTTGAGAGTTAATAAAATTAACTACATCATTTACTTGTTGTCGCTTTACTTCTTTATTTGAAATAGGGGAGTAGGTTTTTCCTACTCTAGCAAATAGTAATTTCAAGTAATCAAATATCTCTGTACTTGTACCAATAGTTGATCTTGGATTGTTGGTAGTAGTTTTCTGTTCAATTGCAATAGCAGGGCAGATTCCTAATATTTCATCTACATCTGGTTTTTGTAGTTTTCCTAAAAATTGACGAGCATAAGATGAGAGACTTTCAATATATCTTCTTTGTCCTTCTGCAAACAAAGTATCAAAGGCTAAAGATGATTTTCCACTGCCTGAGACTCCAGAAATGACAATTAATTTGTCTTTTGGTAGGCTTATTGAGATATTCTTAAGGTTATGAAGCTTTGCACCTCTAATCTCAATATTATCAGTAGTATTAGTTTGCTTTTTTGCCATTTAGATTTCCAGAATTTGCAAACTTAAGAAATAAGATTTGGATATTTAAATTTGTTTTCCTATATTTGTCATTCAATTAATTAACACAAATATACGCTTATAGAAAAACATTTACTTTAAATTTTTATTAACTAAAAACTGAGTATATGTTATTGAGCGCAATTCCTGATAAAGAATTAGTATCAAATTATTTAAATGGTGATAATGCATCATTTGAAATCCTGTTGACCAGGCATAAAAGTAGAGTATTTGCTTTTATCATGTCAAAAATTAAAAACCGTGACATTACTGAAGATATCTTTCAAGATACTTTCATAAAAGTAATTAACTCTTTACAGAGAGGGAAATATAATGAGGAGGGGAAATTTTTGCCTTGGATGATGCGAATTGCACACAATTTAGTGATTGATCATTTTCGTAAGGAATCAAAAATGAGAAAAATAAGAAATACTGATGAGTTTAATATTTTTGATGTAATCAATAATGGGGATAGAGGGCAAGATGAAGAAATGACTCGAAAAAGAGTTCATGCTGATTTAAATATGCTAATTAAAAATTTGCCAGAAGATCAAATGGATGTCTTAAAAATGAGGTATTTTGAAGATATGTCTTTCAAGCAAATTTCAGAGATTACTGGAGTCAGTATTAATACTGCCCTAGGTAGAATGCGTTATGCTCTTATCAATTTAAGAAAATTAGCAGTGGAGCAAAATATTGACCTTACTCAAAAATAAAGTTACTTTTACATAATATATTTATATAGTGTGCGTTAAATTAACAAATGAATAATAAAAACACTATATATGATAACAAGCTATACTCTAAAGTTGTGGGACCATCTTTTAAAAGAAGAATTTTCGTCTTTTGACAAAGCGGTAAACAAAATCCTAAATGAAATACATTTAGGACCAAAAAAAGAAACAATTGATGCTTTGCTAGCGTATGCTAGTTCAGTAGAGGCAATTAAAACTAAATCAAAAGTTAAGTTTTTAATTTATTTAAACTAAGTGGTTTTGGTTATTAAAAGGAGGCGGTTGCCTCCTTTTATTTTTTTAGCTTTGTATCTGTGAATAAAAAAGAAAAAACCCAAAAATTTATAGCTCATTTTTCTGAAAATATGCCTGAGGCAAAAACAGAATTAGATTATACTAATGTTTTTGAACTCACGGTTGCTGTTGTGCTTTCTGCTCAATGCACTGACAAAAGAGTGAATATAATTACCAAAAATTTATTTGCTGAAATGCCAGTTGCTGAAGTTATGGCTGAAGCCTCTATTGATGCGATTTTTGATTTAATCAAATCTTGTTCTTATCCAAGAAACAAAGCAAAACATTTGTCTGGTTTAGCTAAAATGCTTGTAAATGATTTTGATTCCAAAGTTCCTGATAATTTAGAAGATTTGCAAAAACTTCCTGGTGTAGGAAGGAAGACTGCTAATGTTGTTGGTTCAGTTTATTATGATATTCCTGCTATGCCTGTGGATACTCATGTTTTTCGGGTTGCTGATAGAATTGGCTTAACAACTAAAACCAAAAACCCTTTGCAAGCAGAATTGCAGTTATTGAAACTTTTTCCTGAAGATAAGTTAAATATTGCACATCATTGGCTTATTTTACATGGGAGATATTTATGTAAAGCAAGAAGACCTCAGTGCGAAAGGTGTGGTATTACAGATATCTGTAAGTATTTCTCAAAAAAGTAAATTTGTTAATAAATCAAAGGTCTTTTTTTTGATGATTGATTAAGAATTTCTCTAATTTGTATAAAATATAAAACTATGAGCAACAAGGAGCAAAGTGCTAAAATGAAAGCATTGGAACTTACATTAGGTAAGTTAGAAAAAACATATGGAAAAGGAGTTGTAATGAAGTTAGGAGATAAGGTAGTTGAAGACATTGCTTCTATCCCAACGGGATCAATCAACTTGGATATGGCATTGGGAATAGGTGGATATCCTAGAGGAAGAGTGATTGAAATTTATGGTCCAGAATCATCAGGAAAAACAACTTTAACTATACATGCTATTGCGGAAGTTCAAAAGCAAGGTGGTGTTGCTGCTTTTATTGATGCTGAACATGCTTTTGATTCTTTATATGCTTCTGCTTTAGGTGTAGATGTTGATAATTTGTATATCTCTCAACCAGATAATGGAGAACAAGCGCTTGAGATTGCTGATCATTTAATTAGCTCGGGTGCAGTAGATTTAGTTGTTGTTGATTCTGTAGCTGCCCTTACTCCAAAATCAGAGATTGAAGGAGAAATGGGCGATAGTAAAATGGGATTGCATGCTCGTTTAATGTCTCAGGCGTTAAGGAAACTGACAGCTACTATTAGTAAAACAAACTGTACTGTTATTTTTATCAATCAAATTAGAATGAAGATTGGGGTTATGTTCGGAAATCCTGAAACTACTACTGGAGGAAATGCCCTTAAATTTTACTCGTCAGTTCGTTTAGATATTAGAAGAATTGGGGCTATTAAAAATGGTGAGGATATTATTGGGAACAGAACTAGAGTAAAAGTAGTTAAGAATAAAGTTGCTCCACCTTTCAGAAAAGTCGAGTTTGATATTATGTTTGGTGCTGGAATTTCTCGTTCAGGTGAAGTTTTAGATAAAGCAGTTGATTTGGATATTGTAAAGAAAGCTGGTTCATGGTTTTCTTATGGTGATACTAAACTTGGACAAGGGAGGGATGCAGTAAAACAAATGATTGCTGATAATCCTGAGTTATCTGAAGAGATTGAAACTAAAATTAAAGAAGCGCTTACACATGAGTAATTTATGTTAAAGAAGTTTGCTTTTATTGCACTTTTATTTGCTTTCTCTTGCGGTACTTCTGATGAGAAAAAGGAAGAAAAGTCAGAAATTGTTGTTTTATCTGAAAAAATAAAAGAAAATCCTACAAATGTTAAGCTCTTATTGGAAAGGGTTGCTCTTAATAAATCAAAGAACAATTTAGAGTCTATGCTTTTTGATTATAAAGAAGTTGTTAGATTAGATTCTCTTAATTCGTATTTTCAATTTAATATTGCTGAGATATATTTTGAGCTTTCAAAAAAGCAAAATGCTAACCCTCAATATCCTTCTTTAGTAAAGCATCATTTAGAAAAATCAATAAAGATTAATGACGGTAATTATTATTCACATGCTTTAATGGGGGAACTTATGATGGCTTATGGTGCATTTAATCCAAAGAGTTATCAGCAGGCTATTGAATCTTTTAATACCTCTTTAAAACTAGATTATAATCAAGAAAAAACTCACATGTTATTGGGTTATACATTCAGGCAAGTAGGTAAGGAAAATTTTGCAATAAATTGTTTCAGAAACTCAATAAATGTAAACCCTGATTTTTATGAATCCTATGTTCAGTTAGGACAGATTTTTCATGTTAAAAAAGACACTCTTGCAGTTGTTTATTATAATAATGCACTAAGAATTAATCCTACTGATGAACTCACACTATACAATAAAGCTCTTTTTTATCAAGATATGGAGCAGTGGAATAAGGCTTTAGATGCTTATGCTGAACTTCATAAAGTAGTTCCTTTTAATAGTAGTGGGCATTATAATTTAGGATTTATTCATATGAAATTAGGCCTTTATGATGTAGCAACAAATAATTTTTCTGATGCAATTTATTCTAATTCTGAATTTTATGAAGCTTATTATTCAAGAGGAAATTGTTTTGAAACTTTAGGAAATGTAAAGCAAGCGGAGATTGATTATAGTAGGGCAATTGAAATAAACCCAGAATATACTTATGCTATTGAAGCATTAGAACATTTAAGAACTAAGAATAAAAAATACAATAAATTATGAGCGTACAAGAACAAATAAATGCTGATATTAAAGATGCTATGAAAGCTAAAAATGTAGATAGACTTGCAGCACTGAGAGCTGTAAAATCTGCAATAATGCTAGAAGCAACTAAAGAGGGTATTCCTGAGGTTTCTGATGAAATTTCATTAAAATTAATTGCTAAATTAGTAAAGCAAAGAAAAGATTCTGCTGCTATTTTTACAGAACAAAATAGACCAGATTTAGCTATTGATGAAGTGAATCAATTGGCTTATTTAGCGCCTTATTTACCTGTTCAAATGGGAGAGGAAGAAGTTAGAAAAGTTGTGAAAGAAGTTATTGCAAAGGTTGGTGCATTATCTCCGGCTGATATGGGAAAATGCATGGGGCCATTAATGGGTAGGCTTAACGGGAAAGCAGATGGTGCGCTTATTTCTAAAATAGTGAAAGCGGAACTTTCTAAATAGGTTAAAAAATATAAGTAATAAAAAAGGCGAACAAATGTTCGCCTTTTCTTTTTTAGCACTAAATAAAAATTTATTTTACTTTATCCACTACTGCTTTAAAAGCTTCTGGATGGTTCATTGCTAAATCAGCTAAAACCTTTCTATTTAATTCGATTCCATTAGCGTGAACTTTACCCATAAATACTGAATAAGACATTCCAAACTGTCTTGTTCCTGCATTGATTCTTTGAATCCATAATGCACGGAAAGTTCTCTTTTTGTTTTTTCTATCACGGTATGCATATTGCAAACCTTTTTCTACAGCATTCTTTGCTACTGTATGTACATTTTTTCTTCTCCCAAAGTAACCTTTGGCAGCTTTTAATATTGCTTTTCTTCTAGCTTTTGCAGCTACTGAATTGACCGATCTTGGCATAATTTAATTTTTTTTGGTGTATAGTGGCTTTTAATTTTTGTGCCCTTGTTTGAACTACATACCTGGTTAATAACCTAATTTACTTTTTTAAATTCCTAACTGAAGTTTAACACTCTTAGTATCAGATTTTGATACATATCCAGTCTTAGTTAAGTTGTGCTTTTGTTTAGTCTCTTTCTTTGTTAAGATGTGTGACTTAAACGCATGCTTTCTTTTTAGTTTACCAGAACCTGTAAGTTTGAATCTCTTTTTGGCTCCAGCCTTTGTTTTCATTTTTGGCATTGTCTCTTAGTTTTATTTCTTCTTTTTTGGTGCTATTATCATTATCATTTTCTTTCCTTCAAGCTTTGGCATATTTTCTACTACTCCAATGTCTTCTAAGGCTTGTGCAAGTTTTAAAAGTAAAATTTGTCCTTGGTCTTTAAATACAATTGATCTTCCTCTAAAGAATACAAACGCTTTTACTTTTGCTCCATCTGCCAAAAAACTTTTGGCATGTTTCAATTTAAAATCAAAATCATGTTCTCCAGTGTTTGGGCCGAACCTTAATTCTTTTATAACAACCTTTTGCGCCTTGCTTTTTATCGCTTTTTGTTTTTTCTTTTGGTCGTAAATGAACTTTTTATAATCAATAACTTTACAAACTGGAGGGTCAACATTTGGTGAAATTTCTACTAAATCAAGTCCTAAGTTGCTGGCAATTTTCATTGCTTCATCAATGGAACAGATTTTTGGCTCTACACTTTCACCTACCATTCTAACAAATGCTGATGTAATTTCTCTATTAGTTTTGTGTAATTTTTTCTTAATTACCCTTCCTCTAAATGGCCTCTTTTTTGCGATTGTTCTGTTATTTTAGTTATTAAAAGCTGTTAAATTATCTATTTCTTTTGTTATCAAATCTTTAAATATCACTAAAGATATACTTCCTAAATCTTCACCACCATGCTTACGAACTGAGATTTCTTTCTGTCTTTCCTCTCTTTCCCCCACAATTATGATATAAGGTATTTTTGAAACTTCAGCATCTCTAATCTTTCTTCCGGTAGTTTCAGCCCTATGGTCAATTGGGCCGCAAATATCGTATTTTTTTAGGAATTGAGATACTTTTTCAGCATAATCGTGATATTTCTCACTAATAGGTAAAATAGTAAACTGATCAGGAGCTAACCAAAGAGGGAAGTTGCCACCGCAATGCTCAATTAGAACTGCTACAAATCGCTCCATAGATCCGAATGGTGCTCTGTGTATCATTACTGGCCTATGTTTTTGATTGTCAGCTCCAG
>CAJQLK010000055.1 GCA_905479165.1 uncultured Flavobacteriales bacterium
CTTCATAAGCAAGATAAGCAAAGAATGGATTTTTTCTATTGTAAATATTATAGGCACCTAAAGAAAGTGTGCTATCCCATTTTTTTCTTTTTTTATGCTTGTTAACACCAAAGTCTAGCCTATGATATGCTGGTAATCGAGTTGAATTTCTATTACCATACGATTCAACAAAGTCAACATCAAGTTGTTCATCCCAATTATTAGGATAAGGCATCCCTGTATAAACTCCTTGAGGAAAAGTAATCGCATTTCCTGTTCCATATACCCAAGTAGCTCCAACATCCCATTTATCATTAAATTTATGTGATATTACGAGCGAAAAATCATGCCTTCTGTCGTATTTATAGACATACCATTCTCCAAAATTAATATTATCGAACTTTCTATTGGACCAAGATAGTGTATAGCCAATCCAACCGGTAGTTTTTCCTTTCTTTTTTTGTAAAAAGAGTTCTGCTCCAAAAGACTCTCCTTTTCCACCTGTTTCTACAGCATTCTCCCATGCTTCAGTGTTTTCCAAATTAGAGTAGCCCGCTTTATAAGTAATTAAATTACTCATAGTTTTATAGTAGCCTTCTAAGCTAAGCTCATATGCCTCTTGAAATAAAAGTGTACTAACACTTCCTGCCCATTGTTCAGAGTTTTGGGATGGTACACTATCAATAGCAGGCACCCAAATATCACTTGGAAAACCTACTGAAGAATTGGATAATAAATGAATATTTTGCTCCATTTTGGCATATGATGCTTTCAAAGACCAATTTTCACTCAGCAAATATCTAGCTGATACTCTAGGCTGAAAACTGTAATTATTTTTATCATTAATTTTATATATTAACCCTGTATTATTAGTTGAGCTATTATTTGCTAATGAATAATAACCAATATGCAAACCAATATTTGCTTTTAACCTACTTGTGATCTTTATATTATCCTCTAAATAAAAAAAAATTTCATGAACATTTGTGTTACCAGAAAAATTAATAACCGTATCAAGATTGGCGTCTTGATTCAAAGTATCAAGTGTCGGATAATCAATTGCAGAGTTTAAAGTAGTTTCTCCTGGGAAGAAGTGATGGTAAGTATATGATGTCCCAAATTTAATATCATGATTAGGATTTGGCATATAATCAAAATCCATTCGTACGCCAAGATCTTCAATTCCTGCTAGATAATCAAAATTAATAGCTGTATTTTCGTTTGTTTGATTTGATGTAAGTCCAAAATTTGTATTAAAGGAATATCTACTATAGGTTAATGTCGTATTGCTAAAAAGCTTATCAGAGAATAAATGATTCCATCTTAATGTAGATGTTAAATTTCCATAACCTAAACCAAAATTTAAATTGCTGTTATCTGAGGACTCCCCTCCTTTTCCTCCTCCTTGACTTCCATCATAATCTACACCAAAAGTATCATTTCCCATGTAAGCACTTAAGTAAACCCTATCATTCTTAGATATCTTATGATTAATCTTGGCATTAAGATCATAAAAATACAAAGTTAGATCTGTACTTGCTGGCATAAATGGTCTTGCAAGCAAATCGGCATAAGTTCTTCTTCCAGAAACTATAAAAGATGATTTGTCCTTAATAATTGGACCTTCAAGAGTTAATTTAGAAGAAATTAAACCAAGTGTTGCATCTCCCTTAAACTCTTTCATATTTCCTTCTCTCATATCAATTTCTAGTACAGAAGAAAGCCTACCTCCGAACCTTGCCGGGAATCCTCCTTTTGTAAGACGTACATTCTTAATAGCATCTGCATTAAAAACTGAAAAAAGACCACCTATATGTGATGCATTATAAACAGGAACGCCATCTAGAAGTATTAAATTTTGATCAGGACCACCGCCCCTAACATAAAAACCTGAGCTTCCTTCATTTGATTGCACTCCAGGTAATAATTGGATAGCTTTTAAAATATCCACCTCTCCTAAAAGAGCAGGAATATTTCTTATCTGCTCAATGGGAACTTCAATCATTGATGTTTGTGTTGTCTCAACAATATTTTTATTTCCAATGACTACAACTTCATGAATATTAACTGAGGAAAGTTCAAATTCAACATCATGATTTACAGCTGAATTTAAATTAAAGTTTTTAACTTGGTTTTGATAGCCAATAAAAGTAAAGGAAATATCATACACGCCTTCCGGTAGAGTTAAACTATAAAAGCCATACGTGTTGGTTGTAACTCCAAGATTCAGTGCCTTAGAATAAATATTTACACCCACTACACTCTCTCCATTATTCTTATCAGTAATATATCCACTTATAGTGTGTGTTTTTTGTGCATAGCTACTTGTTACAATGCTAAGGAAGATTAGTGTGGTAATTGTTCGTTTCATTTTTTAGAAAAAGGAATGTATTTTAAAATTACACAAATAAATAAAAAATAGAGGTAAATCTCGCCATTAAAAAAGTTATTTACATAAAAGACGTGGTACTGTACTGATATTCATATACTTGAATCATGAACTGTGGTTTGGAAAATAGTTTTAAATTTAAATAAGAATCAGTCTATTCATAAGAAAAACTGGTACTAAGCACGAAAGGTGTAATACTAAATAGTAAGTTAGCATTTGCAAACAAATAATCAAAAAAGTTCAAACTTCGGACCTAGATATCCACCAAAAATAATCCCAGTTGTTTAGGTGGGTATTTATTTATTCAAAAAACTTATAACATTTTCTATATCTAGTAATAACCTTACATATTCAAATATATAAATCTTACTTAGATGATTATTAATAAAGTAACACTTGACAAAGAATATGAGAAAAAATAGAAAGTTTTTTAACTATTTTTTTTTCTCCTAACCTAAATTACTACCTCCAAAATATCAGTAAAGCGTGTAGTATAGCAAGGTGAAAGTTTTTCTTGTTTTAATTTCCACTTCCTTCCATTACCCTGCACAGCAAGTTTAACTTTATTCTTTCCCATAGTAGCATTTATCTTATCAACTGCTACATTTATCCTTTTGCGTTTTTCTCTATCCAAACTATCAAACAGACTCAGTTGCGTTTGCTCTTGAGGAACAATTCTACCAACTATTACTCCTGCTTTCTTATAAATACAATCATCTCTGTAAATACTTTCCAAACCTTTAATAGCAGTTTTCACTATCTCCATACTATCATTAGTTGGCACATCTAATTGAATCACTTTGTAAGGATTATATTGTTTAGCTTGTAGTTTAAATGGATTTGTACTTAAAAATATACTAATAGAATTACAGCAACTTTTCTCTTCTCTTAGTTTAGTAGCACAAGTATTAGCGTGAGAACCTATCGCTTCTTTTAGTTTTGAGAGTTTCTTTATTTCAGTTCCAAAGGAACGAGCAGTACAGATATTCTGTTTTCTCTTTCTTGTTACTTCAATAGGATAACATACCTCTTCATAAAGTTCCTTTTGCAACCTAACTCCATTTATCGATAAGTGTCTTCTTATCCAATTACTATCGCATTCTCTAAACTGTAAAGCAGTATGAATACCTACAGCCTTTAACTTCTTAGCAGTCTTTCTGCCAATTCCCCATAAATCCTCAACCTTAAAAACATTTAAAGCCCTTCTGATTAAACCCTCATCATTAAACATAAAAACACCTGCCTTAGTATGTTTCTTTGCTATATAGCCTGCAACTTTTGCTAAAACCTTAGTTGGCGCAATACCAACTGACACAGGAATACCAGTCCATTGCTGTACTTTCTTCTTTATAGCAATTCCTCTTTCTTTAGATGCGTAATCCGTAAAATCTAAAAAGGCTTCATCAATAGAATAGATTTCCATCTTATCAACCTCAGCACTCATTACATTCATTACCCTTTTGGATAAATCACCATACAATGCAAAATTGGTAGAAAATATATTAATGTTATATCTCTCAATAAGGTTTTTGAGTTTAAAAGCAGGCTCTCCCATCTTTATACCTAATGCTTTTGCTTCATTACTTCTTGCAATGACACAACCATCATTATTAGAAAGTACTATAACAGGCTTATTCTCAATCTTTGGATTAAATACTCTTTCGCAAGAGGCATAAAAATTATTACAATCAATCAAAGCAATCATACTACACTGCTTTATGTATGATGTAAGTAACTACTCCCCAAACTTGAAAATCCATTTCCTCTGTAATTTTTATGGGAGAAAAATTACTATTTTCTGGCATTAAGTACAACTCCTTATCATTTACATTTACTCTTTTTACAGTGAACTCCCCATCAATAACTGCCAATACAATACTTCTGTTTTGAGGGTCTAATGATTTATCAACTATCATAATATCTCCACTTTGGATTCCTGCATCTTTCATACTCTCTCCTATTGCTTTTACACAAAAAGTAGCAGAAGGATTTTGAACTAAATGGTCATTCAGATTTAAATCCATATCCATATGATCTTCAGCAGGAGAAGGGAAGCCTGCCTGCACTGCATCAGAAAACATTGGAATCGTTAAAAGTGTTTCTTCATCAACTGCAAAAAAATCTAAAGTATCAGTATGTTTAAGGTGTTTTAGTTTCATTAAAATGAGTTAAATTTTGAGTTGTTAAAATTAATAAAATCAAGCATCAGAAAACAGGATGTTAGTAAAAAAATAGGCGACAGTAAGATTATATTGTATAACCATCTAATAACGCTTGGTATTCTTCAAATTTATGTTTTCTAATTGGCCTAATATTCGGGTCTGTATTAAAATATAGTAATAAACATGGAGATATATCTTTATATTTATATACATATTCATACTTAACTAATTCACGATTCCTGATACGTTGTTTTATTTTGTTATGATAAGGATACATAAAAACAAATATATAGAAAATTTATAGGATATCTTATAGAAAAAAGTCGGGGTAGCAGGATTACAACCAACACTTATTTCACTAGATTAAAGTAAGCTTTTAAACTAAAATTTGCACCACTTTTTGCACCGCTAATCAATCTACTAAAACAAACTTAAAAAAATTATTTGATTATCTGGGTAATGTCTTATTTTAAAAAATAATATTATTCTATAACTATTCTTTTCTCTACTGTTCCATCATCATAG
>CAJQLK010000056.1 GCA_905479165.1 uncultured Flavobacteriales bacterium
CTGAAAGAACACAATATTCCTTATCCAGAATTTGCAGTAGCAGAAACAGCTGAACAGGCTATCGAAATCTCTAAAACTTTAAATTTCCCAATTTTAGTACGTCCATCATATGTATTAGGAGGACAAGGAATGAAAATTGTGATTAATGAAGAAGAACTAGAACATCATATTGTTAATCTTTTAAAAGATATGCCAGGCAATCATGTGCTTTTAGATCATTATTTGGATAAAGCAATTGAGGCAGAAGCAGATGCTATTTGTGATGGAGAAAATGTATATATTATTGGAATGATGGAACATATTGAACCTTGTGGAATTCATTCCGGAGATTCTTATGCGGTGCTTCCAACTTTTGATTTATGCGACAATGTACGTCAGCAAATGATTGATATTACAAACAAAATTGCGATTGCACTAGAAACGGTTGGGTTGATTAATATTCAGTTTGCCATTAAGGATGAAATAGTTTATGTAATTGAAGCCAATCCAAGAGCATCAAGAACTGTACCTTTTATTGCTAAGGCGTATGATGAGCCTTATGTAAAGTATGCTGCAAAAGTGATGTTAGGAGACAAAAAAGTAACTGATTTTAATTTTAACCCTACTAAGGGTGGTTATGCAATAAAGGTTCCGGTATTTTCGTTCGATAAATTCCCTAATGTAAATAAAGAACTAGGTCCAGAAATGAAATCAACAGGAGAAGCAATTTATTTTATTGATGATTTAAAAGATGATTACTTTACCAGAGTATATTCTGAGCGAAATCTATATTTAAGTAGATAATATGTTAGCAGGATTAATTAAATTTCTATTTTGGTTTTTCTTTATTTCTTATTTAATAAAGATACTTACTAGGTTGTTAGCACCAATTTTATTAAAACGTTTTGCTAATAAAATGCAAGATCGTTTTCAGCAGCAGTTTAATCAGCAACATCAAAATCCTCAAAACCCACCACAACAGGAGGGTAAGGTGACACTTGAAAAAACTAAATCTTCCACAAAAAATAAATCAGATAATTTAGGTGATTATGTTGATTTTGAAGAAGTTGAAGAATAAAATAAAATTATGGAAAAATTTAAAAAATTCAGCCCACATCTAATCGTTATTCTATTATTTGTGGGTATTTCTTTTACTTACTTTTCACCTGTATTACAAGGTAAATTGCTAAATATGGCAGATATTACTCATCATAAAGGTATGAGTAAAGAGGTGACTGATTTCCGTGAAGCAACTGGTGAAGAAGCACTTTGGACAAACTCCATGTTTTCAGGAATGCCAGCGTACCAAATATCTACAAGGTCGAATGGTAATTTAATACAATATGTAGTAAAGGCTATTTCTCTAGGAATTCCAAGGCCAGCCAATCTATTGTTCTTGTATTTGTTAGGATTTTATTTATTATTGCTAAGTCTTAAAGTTGATTATCGACTCTCAGCTGTAGGCGCAATTGCTTTCGCATTCTCTTCCTACTTTTTTATCATCATAATGGCAGGACATATGACCAAAGCACATGCAATAGCTTATGTGCCAATGGTAGTGGCAGCTGTGCTTTACACCTACAGAGGAAGGATGTTTTTAGGAGGAGTATTAACAGCACTTACTGTAGCATTGGAACTTTATGCTAACCATTTACAGATTACTTATTACCTAGTACTAGTACTTATCTTAATAGGGGTAGTTCAGTTTGTTAAAGATTTAAAAGCTAATAATCTTACCAGTTTTGCAAAGCGTTCTGGAGTTTTGGTTTTGGCTGCTTTATTGGCTTCAGGTACTGCTGTTACTCGCCTAAGTACAACTATGGAATACGGTACAGAAAGCACAAGAGGGAAATCAGAACTAACCAATAACTTGGATAATAAAACTTCTGGTTTGGATAAGGATTATGCTACTTCATGGAGTTATGGAGTTGCTGAAACATTTACCCTTTTAATTCCTAATTTTTATGGAGGCGCCTCCCAAGGTGAGTTAACAACTGATTCAGAAACCTATAATGCAATAAAAAGAGCGCCTAACGCCAAACAGATTATCAAGCAATTACCACTTTATTGGGGAACGCAACCTTTTACTTCAGGGCCAACCTATGCTGGTGCAATAGTTATGTTTCTTTTTATTTTTGGTTTACTATTTGTAAAGTCAGAAATGAGAGTTTGGATTTTATTGGCGACTATAATGTCTATAATGCTGGCTTGGGGTAAAAACTTTATGCCGCTTACTGATTTATTTCTGGACTATTTTCCAGGCTATAATAAGTTCCGAGCAGTATCCATGATATTAGTGATTGCTGAATTTACTTTACCCCTTTTAGGTTTTGTAGCCTTGAATAAATTTTTATCAGAAGATGATGATGATTATGAAACTGATAATAAGGTTAAGGATATTAAAACACAGAAGGCGTCCCATGTTGTAGTTAAAAGTAAGAAGTTAAGATCATTAAATCTAGCTTTCTATATTGCGGGGGGTATTACTTTAGTTTTTGCTTTAATGCCCAATTTATTTTTTGATTTTGTAGGTGGGCAAGACGCTAACTTGGCTAAAAGCGGTTGGCCAGTTGATGCATTGCAATCAGATAGGGCAGGGCTTTTAAGTGCTGATGCCTGGCGTTCATTTATTTTTATTGCACTTAGTTTTGGGGCAATGTGGATGTTTTTAAAGAATAAACTCAGTAGCAAATATGTTATCTTTATTGTTGGAGTATTGGTTTTGACTGATATGTGGACAATTAATAAGCGTTATTTGAATGATGATAATTTTGCAAGAAAATCTAAGGTAGAAATACCTTATCAAGCAACAGCAGCTGATCAACAGATTCTAAGGGATAAAGATCCTAACTTTAGGGTATTCAATCAGTCTGTAAGTACTTTTAATGATGCTAGTACTTCTTACTTTCATAAATCAATTGGAGGTTATCATGGTGCAAAATTAAAGCGTTACCAAGAATTGATTGAAAACCATATTTCAAAAGGAAATATGGCAGTATTGAATATGTTAAATACTAAGTATTTCATTACACCAAAAGGACAAGCACAGCAAAATCCTGGTACAATGGGCAATGCTTGGTTTATAAATGAAATTACTACGGTTGCTAATGCTGACGCTGAAATTGCTTCACTTAACGGATTTAACCCTGCAAATACAGCTATTGTTGATGTTAGATTTAGTGAGCAAATAATAGATGGTTTAGATAATGTTGGTGCTAGTATTACTTTAACAGAGTATAAGCCTAATTATTTGAAGTACAATTCTACTGCATCCAAAAGCGGAATAGCCATATTCTCAGAAATCTATTATGATAAAGGATGGAATGCTTATGTTGATGGGGAGTTAAAACCTCATTTTAGAGCAAATTATGTATTAAGAGGAATGCAAATTCCTGCTGGAAAACATGTTGTTGAGTTTAAGTTTGAACCTGCAGTTTATCATGTTTCGGAGCGTATTGCATTTGCATCATCTATAATATTGTTATTACTATTAGCTTTTGTTTCTACTAAGGAATTAAAGGCTTAATGAAAAAAGTATTAATCATCACTTATTATTGGCCACCAGCAGGTGGTTCAGGAGTGCAGAGGTGGTTAAAGTTTACAAAGTATTTACCAAAATACGATTGGAAACCAATTGTTTATACTCCTAAAAACCCTTACTTTGAAGTTAAGGATAAAGCTTTGTTAGAAGATGTTCCTTTTGAAGCAGAGATCTGGAAAACTGCAATTTGGGAGCCTTATACGCTTAAAGATAAATTATTTGGTAAAGGAGAAAGATCCCAAAGTGCAGGAGTAATTTCTAATAAAAAGTCACTGAAAAATAAGGTATTGAACTGGGTAAGGGGGAATATATTTATTCCTGATCCTAAAGTATATTGGGTAAAGCCATCCGTAAAAGTATTGCTTAAAAAAATAAAAGAGGAAGGGATTGAGCAAATTGTTACTACAGGTCCTCCTCATTCTATGCACTTGATTGGTTTAGGATTGAAAAAAGTAATGCCTAATTTAAAATGGATAGCTGATTTTCGTGATCCATGGAGTGAATTGGATTTATTTGATGAGTTTCATCTGAGTAACTCTTCAAGGGAGAAGCATAAAGATTTAGAAAAGGAAGTTTTACAAACAGCTGATATAGTCTTAACGGTTAGCGAAACTTGGGTGGAGGATTTAAAACGACTTGGAGGGGGTAGAGTGGAGTTAATCACTAATGGTTATGATGCAGCTGATTTTGAGCTAAAACCTAAAACGAATGACAAGTTTATTATTGGGCATTATGGTTTATTGAATCACCTTAGGAATCCTAAAAATTTTTGGAAAGCATTGGCTGATTTGTGTGAAAAAAATACTGATTTTAATGATAAATTAGAAATTCATTTTTCAGGAAATATTGATGGAGAAGTATTGGCTGAAATAGAAGCTTATCCTCAACTAAAAGAGAAAGTAAAGCTATTAGGATACATTTCGCATGCACAGGTTTTACAGCAGTATAATGAAGCAGATGTGTTATTGTTATTGTTGTTTAATTCTAAAAGTGGAGTAGGAAATTATCCAGGAAAAATATTTGAATATTTTGCAGCCCAAAAGCCAATTTTGATTTTTGGACCAGAAGGGAGTGATACTCAACGTTTAATAAGTGATTCTCAAACAGGATCTTATTTTTCTTATGAAGAGCAAAATATCGAAAATGAAATTCTAAATCTTTTTAATGTAAGATCAAAATTAGTATCATCTGATATAAGTAGATTTTCCAGAGAGAACCTTGCAGGTGAATTATCAGATTTATTAAATAAATTATAAATGGGCATAGTTAGAAACCAAAGTATAAAAAACTCAATTAGCTTTTACATTGGCATGGCTATTGGGGCTATAAATACTGTAATTATTTACCCAAATGTGTTTAAAGATACTCCTGAGCATTTTGGATTAATACAAATTTTGATTGCCTACGCAATTGTCGTATCAACAATTACAACTTTTGGTATTCCTAAAACATTTGTCAGATTTTTCCCAGCAATTAAAGAAAAAGGACAGCTGTATTTTCTGAGTTTAATCATTACTATAGTAGGCTTTGTTCTAGCATCAATTTCATATATTCTGTTTAAAGAAGAATTTTTTGTTTTATTAAATGCGTCTGACTTGTTAAAAGAAAATTTCTTTTACATTGTATTACTAGTTTTTTTTATTGGTTTTTATGATGTTTTAACATCTATTTCTCGTTCATTTTTAGATGCTGCAACTCCAATTTTTATAAATGAAGTTTTCTTAAAGTTCTATAGTATGTCAATGCTTTTATTGCATTGGTTTGGTCTTATTGATTTCTCAACTTTTTTAAAAGTTTACCTGTTTGGATATGTTTTTAAGTTCATGATTTTATTTTTTATTCAGTGGAAAAATAATCATTTGGATTTTGAGTATTCAGTGCAGAAATTAAACCTTAAAGAGATAATTAGCTTTGGATTATTTGTATTAGTTGGTGGGGCTTCAATTATGATAGTAACACGACTTGACATGATGATGATAGGCTCATTACTAGATTTGGAGCAAGTAGCTTTTTATACAGTTGCTTTCTTTATTGGAAATGCAATAAAGGTCCCTGGGAAATCTATTGCTACTATTTCTACTCCTTTAATTGCAAAAGCCTGGGAGAATCAAAATATGAAAGAAATACAGATCTTATATGCCAAATCATCTATTAATCAATTGATAATTGGCGGTGTTTTTTTTCTATGCGTTTGGATAAATATTGATCAGATATTTTCATTACTTCCTTTGAAATTTCAAGGAGGTAAATGGGTTGTTTTTTATATAGGATTGTCTCAATTATTTAATATTGCTTCTGGAGTAAATGGAGCAATTATTATAAATTCAAAGTATTATAAATATGATCTTTATACTAATATTCTATTGGTAGTTATAACAATTGCCTCAAATCTTATTTTAATTCCAAAATATGGAATTGATGGTGCTGCTATGGCAACAGCAATATCAGTTCTGATTTTTAATTTGATTAGATTGGTTTTGATAAAAGTTAAAATGAAAATGCACCCCTTTTCATTGAATTCTCTTAAAACAATAATAGTTTTATTTACTATATATTATTTACTTCAATACTTACCAAAAACTTCAATTGTATTATTAGACATATTTTGGAAGTCATCTATTACAATTATAGTTTATATTCCTTTGGTTTTATGGTTAAATCTTTCTGAGGATTTGACAGCAATTGTTAATGACATGAAGGTTAGGTTTCTAAAATAAACCTATTTAGAAAAAATCCCTTTTATTAGTCCTTTTATTGTCCATAAACTTTTTAGATATCTAAACTTATTATTAGCAATTAAGTAGATTAAAATATCAAACGATTGTTTTAGAATTTTGAGTAGAATTATTAAAAGACCAAGAGTACCTTGTTCTTTTATATTTTTGAAAGAAAATTGTAGTCCACTTAGTACTATGCGTTCTTTTAAATATTTTTTTTCTGTTTTCTGATTTGCTTCAAAATGAGTAATTGACATCATATTTAAATTATATAATTTCTTGTCTTGATATGATTTAAATATTCTATAAAAAAACTCTGGTTCTTCACCAAGTCCAAGAGAGTTTCCCTTCATTCCCAGTGATATGTTAAAGGTACCTACTTTTTTAAATACAGATTTATGAATACACATATTTCCACCTGCAAATCCAGTTCTAGCAGTTATATTATTTATAAATCCATCTGTTTTTTTATAACTTCTAATAAAATAAGATTGATCTATCCATTTTGGACACTCACTTTCAAACTTTGGATAAATTGGTCCCCCAAAACAAACTGTAGGTATAGTTTTTATAGCATTTATAAGTGCATCAAGCCATCCGTCATTAATCACTGCATCATCGTCAACAAAAGCAATAAATTCTCCTTTAGATAGCTCAATACCTTTGTTTCTTGCGAAACTTATTCCCTGGTTTTTTTCGAGATGGTAAATGATCTTATATGAATTTTTTAATTCTTCAATAATTTGGTTTGTATTGTCAGAACTATTGTTGTCAATAAGAATTATCTCAATCTTTTTTTCAGTATTTAAGTTTACTTGTTTTATTATTGATTCTAAACAAAGTTTTGCAAAACTTTTTCGATTATAGGTGCATACAATAATACTTAGAACCATTTTCTTTTTAGTTTTTGAAGAAAACTCTCTTTCTCTATTTGATTTAACTTAAAATTACTATTTGTGTCCCTTACAAGTTTGTAACCAATAAAATCTAATATTTTATTTTTTCCACTAATGGTATTGAACTCTTCTATTGTCCAAATTTTCACATTACTCGGAAATATTAGTTCTAATTTTTCAGTTTCTAGTTTATATTCTTCCCAATATAATTCAATTGATCTTTTTTTGTTAGGTTCATTATATTTTGGAAAACAAAGATCCCATTTTTTATCTATTTTCCAATCTTTCCCATTATGCTTGTACCAATGATTTCTTCCTTTAGTCTTATTTAAGTAGCTATTCACGACTTCTTCTTTTAATCTAGTTAATCCAATTATTTTCACATTTGGATATTTCTCGATAATTTTAGAAATATATGGAAGGTAATACATACCTGTATCTCCTATAAAAGAGTTTTGAATATTGTATTCGTGTAAATAATCTAACCATGCAAATAATTCATCTTCATCTCCCTCCCATTTTAACAGTTTTCTAATACTTTTCTCTTCAATTCTACCTTCATGAAGAATTCTCATGCTATTTTGGTGAGATAAAAAATTAGAAAGAGATACACTTCCACTTCTACCTGTTCCAATAGATATGACTAATTGTTTTTTTGTTTTATTCATTTAGTTAAAATTTTTTAAAAAACTGTAACCAAATTTATTGATATCGATTTCTAGTTCCTTTTCTGCTTTTCTAATACTATATCTGTAGAAAATGTTTTTAGTATTTTTTTTCCATAAAGAAAAGTATTTGTCATTTACACCTTTACTTATTTTGTTCTCGGAAAGAGAGATTTTAGTTTTAAGAAAATCTTCAACAACTTTTAAAGTTTCTAAAGGCTTATTTATTAAGTCCTCATAATTTATATCTATGCTATTTTTAAGTTTTTTCTTATCTTTTAAATATTGATTATGACAAACTATCCAATGCTTTATTAGAGAATAGTGAGATGTTTTTGACCATTTCTTTGTTGCTAAAGAAGTTGCAATTGGGTGTCTTAAAATTGTAATAAAAAAACTATTAGGAAACATAGCTTGTAAAAAGAGTGTTCGTACTAAATTTGGTGGTGATTTTTCAATCAGAAATTCCTTGTTTAAGTCCCAGTGTTTACTCCATTCCTTAAAAAGTTTTTCTTTATTATATTTTGTTATTAATTTTGAGTTTTCATTTAAATATGCATCCGTATTAAAACCAAATTTTCCAGGCCCTCCATATTTATTAGCTGGATTATATATGCTTTGAAAGTGCTGTCCTTCATCTTCAATCACTCCAGTATTTTCGTGACCACTAATATTTTCTTGTTCTTTAAGAATTTTAAACAGGAGAGAAGTTCCACTTCTATGTAATCCACAAATAAATATAAACTTATGCTTATCCATCTAACATTTTAATTTTTCCCATTCCCATGCAGATTTCATGGCCTGTTCTAAAGTCTCTTTTGCTTCCCAACCTAGTTTATTCTTTACAAAAGAACCATTTGCGTAAATTTGCTCAATATCTCCACTTCTTCTAGGTCCAATAGAAAAGTTAATCTTTAGATTGTTAGCTTTTTCAAAAGCTTTAACGGCATCCAATACACTTATACCAATTCCTGTGCCAACATTAAAAGCATATTTTCCAGGATTGTTAATTAGAAAATTCATTGCTAGTACATGCGATTTGGCTAAATCCACTACATGAATGTAATCACGGATACAAGTTCCATCAGGAGTGTTGTAATCATCTCCAAATACAGTTATTTTTTCTCTTTTACCAATTGCTACTTCAGTTATGATAGGAACTAAATTACTGGGCTTGTCAGCTGAACAATCCCCAATTAAAGCAGAAGGGTGGGAACCAATAGGATTGAAATATCTAAGGGCAACACTGTTGACAGTATCTTCCTTTAGCATGCCTTCACAAATTTGTTTTGTTTCTCCATATGGAGATTCTGCTTTTTTAAAAGGTGCATCTTCAGTAACAGGTAAAACATCAGGCATACCATATACAGTGCAAGAGGATGAGAATATGATATTTTTTACCTTATTTTTGCACATCAATTCTAAAAGCACCTTCAATGAACCCATATTATTGTCGTAATACTTTTGTGGGTTTTGCACTGATTCTTCTACTGCTTTGTAGGCTGCAAAATGTATAGCGCCTTCAATAGTGCCTTCTTCAGCAAATACTTTATCCATACCAACTTTATCAGTACAGTCAGTATTATGCCATTTTATTTTTTTACCTATAATTTTCTCAATTCCCTCAATATTTTGAATAGTAGTGTTACATAGATTATCAACTATAATGGGAGTGTAACCTAAAGCAGTGAGTTCAACTACTGTATGTGAACCAATATACCCAGCACCTCCTGTTACTAGTATTTTTTTCATTAAAATGCTCTATTGATTCCGATTATCCATCTCATTTGTATAAAATCCTCATCAGATGCAGGTGCTCTGTTTAAGAAAAATGGCATATCAAATCTGATAACTAAAGGTCTTACAGTTTCAAGCGGACCAAAGTTTCTGAAAGTATATGTAAATCCGATTCCTGCATCTGCTCTTAAATCAGAAAAAGAAGTTTTGTAATTTTCTTTAGTTAAAACCTCATTACTAATTATACCAGCATCAGCAAAAAGGTAAGAAGCAATATTGTTTTTTCTAATAGAATATGGCAAATAAGCGGTAAAATCAATTTCAGTATTAAATGCAGCTCCACTTGTACCGTTACAGTTAAAAGATGCAATTGTTCCATCTTCATTAAAATCTGGAGCTAAGTATCCTGAGTAACCTCTTAAGTTTAACCCTCCTGCTGAATGAAAATAATTTGTTGTGTAGTTATAGTCCATAAAGTCAGCTGATACAATTCCTTCTGCTCTTGTAAATTTAGAATTCATCATTTCTTCATTATTAGAACCCGCTAATACTAGTTTGCTTTCTTCTGCCCAATTATTACCTGTTCCTAATTGAAAATAGGCTCTAGTTTTTATTTTTAGTTTTTCAACTTTATTGTTGTTGTTAGCAGTAAGGATAAGTTTGTTGTAATCGTAGGCACTTCCTAATGCTGATGTTTGTAGCTTTAAATTAAGTGTCCCTTTTCCGTAACTATAATCGTACTTGCGCTCTAAATCTATATCAATTCTATTGTTCATTTTTCGTAAATCCCAAGCTGCATTAATCAAGTAATTATCATTTACTCTGTATAAAGATAAAAAGTCAACTGTAAGTTTATTGTCTCCTTTACTGTCTGATTTTACCAAGCTAAGTTTGTTAGTGTATAAACCAGCTAAGAATTGAGTGTTAAGTTTTACTCTAGTATTTAAAGAAACTTTATCCAAGTTAGTGTTGTAGTTTAATCTGTAGGAATAGTAGTCATAATCATTAGGATTTGCAATACTATCTTTTTGTAAAGCTCCTGTATTAAACCAAACGCTCGCATCAAATAAATGATGATGTCTCATGTACCCACCATTCAGGTTTAATCCCACTTTCATTCCATCATAATTATTCCACCATACATCTGGGCGGTATTTAATTTCATAATTTGTCCAATCTGGATATTGGTATAATTTATGGTCAAAACTAAATGTAGTATTGCATTTAGAATTATTATCAGGCATGTAAGCATCAGCTAATCTTCCACTTGGATCAATAATTACTTCTTCAATTCCTGAAGGAATATCTAAAGTAGTTGTATAATTTGGGTGAATTAAATCCCAACCATGCCATTTGTCTAATACGGTAGCATCAGTCTTTTTTACAAACCAGTTATTAGGTATATGGTAATCGTAGGACTTTCCATCTTTTGCAATTACTCGAAAATCAATTGGCATCTGCATTCTTGACTTTCTTTCAAAAGTTACTGTGTTTCCTTTTGCTGCTAATGAATAATCAATTCGTTTTGTTGATTCTAACCATTGGTCAAAAAACCAGTTTAAATCTACTTTTGTATACTGAATAACTGTATTTCTAAAATCCTCAGTATATGGGTGCGCCATCTTCCAAGTGTT
>CAJQLK010000057.1 GCA_905479165.1 uncultured Flavobacteriales bacterium
CTACTGGATTAAGCACAGGTAATTATAATTGCACTATTACTGATGCAAATGGTTGTACTATAAATAGTGGGAATATTTTTATTAGTCAACCATCAGCTTTAACTATAAGCTCATCTAACACTGCTGTAAGTTGTAGCGGAGGGAATGATGGAACTGCTTCTGTTAATCCAAATGGAGGTACTCCGGGCTATTCTTATTTTTGGAGTAACGGACAGACTACTCAAACAGCTACTGGATTAAGCTCAGGCACTTATAATTGCACTATTACTGATGCAAATGGTTGTACTATAAATAGTGGGAATATTTTTATTAATCAACCATCAGCTTTAACTGTAGGCACATCTAATACTGCTGTAAGTTGTAGCGGAGGGAATGATGGAACTGCTTCTGTTAATCCTGCTGGCGGAACGCCAGGGTACTCTTATTCTTGGAGTAATGGTTCAACTAACCAAACAATTAACAATTTATCTGCAGGAAATTATACGTGTACTATTACTGATGCAAATGGCTGCTCGGTTAATATTACTATTTCAGTTAATCAACCTATGCAGTTGCTATTACAATCAACTACTATAAATGATGTGAGTTGCTTTAATGGTAATAATGGTAGTGCTACAATAATTATTATTGGTGGTACTACACCCTATACATATTCATGGAGCACTGGTGCAACTATTAATACATTAACTAATCTCTCATCAGGAACCTATACTTGTGATGTTACAGATGCGAATGGTTGTACTATACCTACAATTTCCATAGATGTAAATAGTCCAACTGAATTATTCTATTCAGTTGCTACAAATCAGGTTAGTTGTTTAGGTGGAAATGATGGTTCTGCCACAGTAAATGTATCAAATGGTACGCCAGGCTATACTTTTTCTTGGACTAATGGTTCATCTAGCCAAACAATTAATAATTTATCTGCAGGAAATTATACGTGTACTATTACTGATGCAAATGGTTGTACAAAACAAGCACCAGCAAATATATCTCAGCCTCCTACTCTATTAACATTAACAATGGATTCTTCTGCTGTAAATTGTAATGGGGGTAATGATGGATATGCTACTGTATATGCTGTAGGTGGTGGAACTTCATATACATATTTATGGTCAAATTCAGTAACAGATACAGTAATATCTGGATTGTCAAGTGGCACATATACTGTTAGTGTAACGGATAATAATAACTGCATGGTAAGTGAGGATGTTTTTGTTGATCAGTCAGAACCACTTGTTGTACCTATATTTACAACTGATGTAAGTTGTAATGGTGGAGGGAATGCAATTGCAACTGCTAATCCAACAGGAGGAAATCCTGGTTATACTTATTCTTGGAATATTGGAATGACAACAAAAACTATTACTGGATTAAGTTCTGGATTTTATACTGTAACTGTAACAGATTCAATAAATTGCCCTTCAGTGTCATCTTCAATTACAATTAATCAGCCATCAGTAATTACAGCTACAGCTAATGTAGATTCTGTTTCTTGTTTTGGTAGTAATGACGGTTTAATTACCTTAAGTATAAGTGGGGGTAATGGAAATTATACTTTTTTGTGGTCTGATGGACAAACTACACAAAATGCTACAGGTTTAGTAGCAGGACAATATACAGTAGAAGTTATTGATTCAACTAACTGTCAATACTTTTTTACATATGATGTATATGAACCTTCTACTTCATTATCTGCAACTGCAACTGTAACATCTGCAAGTTGCTTTGGAAATTCTGATGGAAGTATTAATTTAACAACTATTGGAGGAACATCTGCATATAACTATAGTTGGCCAAGCGGACAAAATTCACAAGCACTAACAAATTTACCAATCGGAACTTATACATGTACGATTACTGATAATAATGGGTGTGTTGCTTATGCTACAGGAACTGTTGATCAGCCACAGCAACTTACTTTAACATCTCAAACATCAGCATCAATTTCATGTTTTGGTTATAATGATGGTTCAGCAACTGTTATTCCACAGGGTGGTATTGCTCCATATACTTATAATTGGTCGAACGGTCAAACTACACAAAATGCTGTTAATTTAATTGCAGGAACATATAGTGTAATGGTATTGGATAGTAATAGTTGTGCAACATCTTTATCTATTACATTAAGCCAACCTGTACAAGTGGGTGCTGTATTAACACCAACTAATATTCTTTGCCATGACGACTCTAGTGGAAATATAACAGTAAATAGTGTGACAGGAACAACAGGACCTTATACTTATCAATGGTCAGATTTACATAATGATCCAATTAACCAAAATTTAACTGTAGGAACTTATTATGTTACTATTACAGATGGAAATGGATGTTCGAATACCTTTTCTCAAACACTAACAGAACCTTTGGTTATTTCTACTACCTTATCATATTCAGATATTTCTGTAACTGGAGCATCTGATGGAAATATTTCTGCTAATGTTTCTGGAGGAAATCCTCCTTATTCGTATTCTTGGTCAGGACCAAATAATTATTCAAATAGCAATTCTAGTATTAACTCTTTAGAAAGTGGATATTATATTCTTATTGTTACTGATGCAAGTGGTTGTTCTCAGACTTTCAGTCAGGTAATTAACGAACCAAATTGTAATGTCACAATTGCAGAAACCTTTACAGCTCCTTTATGTTATGGAGATATGGCTACAGTATATTGGCAAAATAGTGGTGGATTACCTCCTTACTCTAATACTTTAATTAGTTCAGATGGAACGGTTTTAATTAATGGAGCTCAGTATGATTATCCAAATACTCAATTGCAATTTCCTTCAGGTGTATATGATTTAGTTGTTGAAGATGCTTCAGGATGTAGTGATCTTTGGAATATACAGATATCTACACCAGATTCAATTGCATTAGATCTTTCCTTAACTGATGCACTTTGTTTTAATGAAAATACAGGTACAGCAACTGTTGTAATTTCAGGAGGTACTTCCCCTTACAATACTGATTGGGGATTTGCAGATCCTAACTTATTATTAGCAGGAAACTATAACATTCAAGTAACTGATGTAAATGGTTGTTCTTCAGGAATAATAAATTACACTATAAATGAAGCGAGTCAATTAGTTATTGATAGTGTTATTACTACCTTAGTATCTTGTTTTCCACAAAATAATGGAACTGCTACTATTTATGGATCAGGAGGTGTATTGCCATATACATATTTATGGTCAAACGGTCAAACAACACAGACAGCACAAAGTTTAACTAATGGCAATTATCTTGGTACTATTATTGATGCAAATGGTTGCGAAACTAACTCTGATATTGTACAGATTAATAACGCGCCTACATTAAATGTAAGTATTCAACAAACTACTGTAAGTTGTACTGACGCAAGTGACGGCTCATTATCATCAACTATAATAACAGGCACAGGACCAATAACATATAATTGGTATAATTTAACTAATCCTAATACATTAATTAGTTCAGATCCGTTAGTTTCTAATTTATCTTCTGGTGCTTATAGTTTAATTGCTACAGATGTAAACGGATGTATATATCAAGGATCTGCGTTATTAATTAATCCATCAACAATATCATTTGGATTAAATCCAAACAATATTACTTCTAATGGTGCTAATGATGGTTGGGTTAACACAACTTCAATTTCAGGAGGACAATCACCTTACACATTTAATTGGTCAGGTCCTAGTGGATATACTGCAATATCTCAGAATATTACAAATCTTAATGCAGGTACTTATACTTTAACTATAACTGATGCGAATGGATGTATTTCCAGTCAATCTTCTGTAATTAGTGAAGCTAGTTGTAATGTAACAATTAATAGTTCAATAAGTCAGCCTGATTGTTTTGGGGATAATGGAAATGTTCTTTGGACAAACTCAGGTGGAGGAGGTACTTATACTAATACTATTACTAACTTAAATACTAATGCAATTATTTACAATAGCTTTAGTTCATCATCAGTCTCATTATCAGTAGGTAGTTATGTGCTACAAGTAAGTGATCAATATGGATGTGTAGATTTAGTAAACATAACAATTACCGAGCAGGATGCTTTAATTGCAAATACTAACACTACAGCAACAACATGTTTTGGAAGTGCTGATGGGTCTGTAACTATTACACCTCAAGGAGGAACACCAGGATATAGCATTACTGGCTTACCAAACCCTAATACTTTATCTGCTGGTATTTATTCATTTATACTTACTGATGCTAATAGTTGTTCAATTAATCAGATTTTTAGTATTTCAGAACCTGCAGATATAACAACTACTGTTACATCAACTAATGTTTCTTGTTTAAGTGGTACTGATGGTACTGCTACTGTTAATATTAATGGTGGAACCGCTCCATATACATATAGCTGGTCTCCCAGTGGATTAATTACTCAAACAGTTACATCATTGGATGCAGGAAATCACTATGTTTTAATAACTGATGCGTATGGTTGTAACCCTTCATCCGGACAGGCTTTAGCTATAATAACTGAGCCTAACTTTAATTTAGCGGCTACTTTTACAAATTCTGACGCTAGTTGTTACAGTTTCTCAGACGGTATTGCTCAAATCTTCCCAACAGGAGGAACAGCACCTTATACTTATTTATGGTCAAACGGACAAATAATGCAACAAGCAACAGCTTTAATTGCCGGTAATTATAGTTGTACTGTAACAGATGCAAATGGATGTACCGATTTATTTACAACTACTATAAATGAGCCATCTGAGATCTTAGCAAACATTAGTGTAACTAATGTTAGTTGTAATGGAACTTATGATGGTTCAGCAATTGTAAATCCATCAGGAGGGAGTGGTACGTATAATGTTATGTGGTTTGATAATACAATTCTCAATTCTATTATAGGATTACAAAACGGTTCATATAATGTAACTGTTTCTGATAATACTGGATGTACAACATTAGAAAACCCAACAACTTTTATTGTTGAACAACCTAATACAATTACATTAAATACTGCTGTACTTGCCGACCCAACTTGTGTAGGGTATTCAAACGGAAGTGTTGATGTCACTGCAATAGGAGGAAGTCTACCATATAGTTATAATTGGTTAGATTCATTAAATATTACAATTTCTACAGATAGTTTTGCACTAAACCTAGGCGCATCAACTTATAGTGTAATAGTTACTGATATTAATGGTTGTTCTGATACTGCAACAGTATCCTTATCCTCTCCTGACTCAATTATATCAAATATTACAACAGATCCTACTTTATGTAATGGATCTTCTGATGGAAGTGCTACAGCAACACCAAGTGGTGGAAATGCTCCTTACTCATATATATGGTCAGGTTCAGGTTCTACAACTGCTACAAGTACAGGTTTAAATGCATCAACAACTTATTATGTGACAATTACTGATGTAAATGGCTGTAGTATAACAGGAATTCCAGTAACTGTTCCTGAGCCAGATGCTGTATCAATGAACTTTACAATGTCAGACTATAATGGTTTTAATGTAAGTTGCAATAATAGTACAGATGGCTCTATTGCTGTAACAGCAAATGGTGGAAATGCTCCGTATACTTATTCTGCGGATGGGAGCTATTGGTTAGCAGACTCTACTTTTTTAAATGTAGGTTCTGGATGGTACACAGTGTATTCACAAGATGCAAATGAATGTATTTCGATTGATAGCGTAGAAATTATTGCACCTGATGAATTAGATCCAAATATTACAATATTAAGCACAGTTACTTGTAGTGGTGCAAATGATGGAGTTTTAGCGTCAATATCTCAAGGGGGTGCTGGAAATTATTCATATTTATGGAGTAACTTAGGTGTCAATGATAGTATTGCTGGTTTATCTGAAGGTTTCTATTCTATAGAAGTATCGGATTTTAATGGTTGTACCGCAACAGATACTATTACAGTAGTACCTGATTTTGTAATTTTTTCTAATATAACTACAACTACAATTAGCTGTACAGGATCGTCAGATGGTACGGCTACAGCAAACCCTAGTGGTGGTACACAACCTCATTCTTATTTATGGAATAACGGAAATGGTACTGCAAGTATTCAAGGTTTAACTTCTGGTGACTATTGGTGTACTATTACAGATGCAAATGGATGTGAGATAACTGATACAATTCAAATAACTGAATCAGCAACTACTTTATCAATTATTAATGTTACAACAACTGATGTAAGTTGTAATGGAGGTGATAATGGTTTTGCAAGTGTTTTTGTGAATGGTGGTGCTCAACCTTATTCTTATTTATGGAATGATTTAAATATGCAAACTACTCCAAATGTAACTACATTAATTGCTGATACTTTTATTGTTGCAATAACTGATGCGGCACTTTGTACGGTTTATGATACAATTATAATTAGTGAGCCAGAACAACTAATCAGCAATGTAAATCAAACTGATATTTCTTGTTATGGCCTTTCTAATGGAATTCTTATAAATACAACAATTGGAGGAGTATTACCTTATAATATAAATTGGCAGGGTCCTAATGCGTATAGTTCAAATCTTGATTCTATTTCTGATTTAGGAATTGGTGAGTATATTTTAACTATAACGGATAATAACTCATGTACAACTTATGATACTTTGCAAATAACCGAACCATCTCCATTATCTTATGTTGTTTCAGCTGTTAATCCATTATGTTATAATGATGCAAATGGTGTTGTTACTTTGGAGATAAATGGTGGTACACTTCCTTACGACGCAATATATGGTAATGGCGTTAATTCATATCCAACTTCTGATTCAATTATTATTTCAGGATTGTCAGCTGGTAGTGATACTTTATTTGTAATCGATGCAAATGGATGTATTATGAGTAATTTTATTAATTTAACAAATCCTTTAGAATTACAAACTAGCAACATAACTTCTGTTAGTGCTACTTGTCATGGGTATTCTGATGGGATAATAGTTGTTGAGGTTGTAGGAGGAAATATTCCTTATCAGTATCAATTATTAGATGTGAATAATGATATAGTTGGCAGTACAGCAGCTGTTAATGGCTTAAGTGCTGGAGAATATGAGTTTATTATAACTGATTTGAATAATTGTATTATTCAGGTTCCTGTAACAATTCTATCTCCAAATGAAATAAGTATAAACCAAGAGCTATCGTGTTATGGAACATTGGCAGTTGATATTATTGATGCGGTAGGGATTTATAATATCTTCTGGGAAAACCAAGAGGACTCAGTATTTATTGATAATTTAACTCCAGGAACATATAATGTAACTGTAATTGATGAGCTTGGATGTACTAAAGTGGATTCGTTTACAATAGATGAATTGTTTGAATACTCAGTGTATGATGCAAGTTGTTTTTCAGTATTAGATGGAAGTATTGAAATTTATTCTATTAGTGGGAGCTATCCCCCTTATGAATTATCGGTAGATGGTAATGTTTTAGCTAATGATGTTGTAAGTAATTATGTAATAAATGATTTATCAGCTTCATTACACACAATTAGTTTAATAGATGATATTGGCTGTACTTCAGTTGATACTATCAATATTAATAATGTAGGTGGATATGATTGTATTGATGAACCAATTATTATTTCACCTAATAGTGATGGTACTAACGATAATTGGCATCCAATTTATGATATTGATACAGAAATTGAGGTGATAATATTAAATAGATGGGGAGAACGAGAGTTTTATTACTTAGGTAATAGTTTAGTTTTTGAGTGGAACGGATTACGTACTAACGGAAATAAGCTTCCTTCAACTGACTACTATTACATCATTAAATTTAAAGATAATAATTATCCAGATAAAACAGGAGTAATTACATTAATAAGATAAGAATATGAAAAAGATAAGTTTATTAATTTTAGTAAGTGTATTTGTAACCATTGGTTTTGCTCAGCAATTTCCATTGCAGTCGCAATACCAGTTTAACTACCAAACAATAAACCCTGCAGCTAGTGGTGAAAAAGATTTTTATAGAGCCAGAGCTTCATTTAGGGAACAATGGGTTGGATTAACTGATAATCCAATTAGCACTCAAATTTTAACAGTTACTAAAGGTTTTGGAGTTAATGGTTTGGGAATAACTGTTTTTAGTGATAAAACGGGTGGAGCTTTCAATAAATCAGGAGCTGCAATTAGTTACTCTCATAAAGTGAAGTTTGAAGGTTCTAATTTATATTTTGGAGTTTCTGGTGGGGCTTCAAAAATTAACTTAGCAGCAATTAATGATCCTGCACTTTTATCAAATGATGATGTAATTCCTGAATTTAACTTTGGAATGTATTATACGTTCAGGCAGTTAAAAATAGGAGTGTCAATACCTGGCTTATTAGCAACAAATATGGAAATTTCAGGATCAACTGAGAATACAGTTGATAGGCATTTCTATAGTATGATATCTTACGCTAAAAAATTGAGTGACGATTGGACTGCTCATCCATCTATATTAGTTAAAACTACCGCTAACAATAATCAGATTGATGCAAATATTAACTTTAAGTTAAAAAACAGGTTGTGGTTCGGGACTTCATATAGGCAAGATTTCGGACCCACAATTTATGTAGGAATTGATTTTGGAAAACTTTTATCAGTTTATTCATTAGATATTTCCACTAATGAGGTTGCTGCTTATAGCAATGGCTCACACGAGCTTACTTTTGGTTACGATTTTATACCAGATTCTGAGTTGGAAAAAATAAATAGAAAAGAGGAGGAGTTTGATGAAGACATAAAAGATAAGGATAAAGATGGGGTTTTTGATGATGAGGATTTATGCCCTGATATTTCTGGTGATAAGAATGCGCAAGGCTGTCCTGATTTTGATAAAGATGGAATACCTGACAAATTTGATTTATGCCCACATTTATTTGGTAATGCTAATGCGCAAGGCTGTCCTGAATTATCAACAGCTGAGTATTTAGTACTTACTAGAGCGTTAGGAAATTTAAACTTTGACTTTGATAAGGATGTAATTAAAAAAGAATCTTATATCACTTTAACAGACTTAATGTTATTAATGCATAAGAACCCTAAGATGTATTTACTTATAGAAGGGCATGCTTCTGCAGAAGGATCAACATCTTATAATTTAAGTTTATCAGCTAGAAGAGCTAAAGCTGTACAGAATTTCTTTATTAGTAGAGGAATAAATAAAGGAAGATTAATTATTGATTTTTATGGTGAAGACACACCATTAAACAAAAATACAACTGAGCAGGAAAGAGCTAACAACAGAAGAGTGGAGTTTGATATTAAATACCACCTTTATGATGAGTTTTCGGCTGAGAATTTACAACAAGAGTATGACTCATTGCTAAATACTATTAATAATAAAAATGTATTAGAGATTAATGATTATGATGAGGTTGTGATACAACAACCAATAATTATTAAAGATACTGCTGTAGTAGCTAAGGAGATAGTTGCTGATACAATTATAGTATCAGAAGAGGATACTGCAACAATTAAAGCTGAAAGCACTACAATTATTAGTATAAAGCCAGCTGATGAAATGTATTTAGTAATTGTGCAAGTATTTACTGATGCTAGTAATGCTATTGATTATATTAATAGTAATGTTACTGATTTAGAATATACTTTAGTAAATGGGAAGTATTATGTATTTGCATTTAGTTCTAAAGTAAGGAAAGAGGCGGAGCAGTTTAGAAGCACATATGGAAAGGGAAGTTGGATTTTAGACCCTAAATAGAGTTAAAAAGTTGACGATAATATATTTTTAAAAAAGAGGAGTAATACTCCTCTTTTTTTTAAAAATTATTGGAAACAGCTGAAAAAATGCTTCATATGAAAATCTATCATTTATTTGCACCTATTTTAAGAAAGTATTACTTCATAAGTTTATTTACCAATTCCTATTATAAATATTTTTTTATCTTTACTCTTAATTATAAATTTTCATTTATTTGTCAATGGAATATATAAAGTTGAAATAACTTCTGATAATGGGATTATATATAATAAGATAATATCACAATAATCGAATATATTATGGTTTTTTATCATATAATTTATTTGTATAATGAAAATATATTTATAACTAAATAATTAATAACTAAAATGAAAAAACTATTAGCAATTTTAATGATGTTGTTTGTATTTGCAAATAACTCAAATGCAACCCATTTAATGGGTGGTGAAATTACTTGGGAATGTATAAAAACAGGATCTGATTCTGGCAAATATATTTTCAAAGTTAAAGTTTACAGGGACTGTCAAGGAGTGCCTATTGACACATCTGTGTTTCTAGCAGCACACAATGTTCCAGGGCTCTCAACAATTCCATTATTTTATGTTGGTGCAAATGATATATCTCCTTTATGTGATACAATTGATGGGCCTAATTCTGCATTTTCTTGTAATGGCACAAATAGTGGATATGCAGGAAATGGTAATGGTGCAGTTGAAGAGCATATCTACCAATCTGAAGCAATACAAATTACTGGAACCCCTGATGCAAATGGTTGGCATTTTACATGGAGTAGTTGTTGTAGGAATCTAGCAATTACTAATCTAGCAAGTAATACTGGTCAATATGGATTTACACTTAGAGCAGTTATGTATTCTTATACAGACTCATTAGGTGTAGTCTATCCTAATGGAAATACTTGTTTTGATTCCTCTCCAAAATTTTATGAAACTCCAAGGACAATTTTAGAGGTTGGGAATGGTTATGATCCTCTTGCTTTTTCAAATGGATTTACATATAGTCATAACGCTTTTGATGAAGAAAGAGATTCTTTATCTTACGAATGGAGTCAACCTATTGATAATGGGTATAATTTTTTAAGCCCTAATGCTATGGCAATACCATTTAACACTTCCATTTACCCTTTATCTTATACAAACCCAATTGATGGAATAATTATGAACTCTCAGACTGGAAGAACTTGGTATGATGCAAATGACCAAGGAAATTATGTAACTTGCACTAAAGTATCTGCTTTTAAGTGTGGTCAATTGGTTGCTGAAGTTTTTAGAGAAATCCAGGTTATCCTTATAGCCCCTACTTGCAATTTAGGTGATACAACTGGAGGAAATATTGGTGCAGATACTTTATGTAATGTAAGGCCATTAGTTCAGCCTCCGTTCTTCTTCCCTTTAGGCAACCCACAATATCAATGGGATACTATAGTGCATTGTGGTGATACCGTATCATTTGATTTTATAGCAAATGATTATGATTTTTACCCTAATGGAAGCCAGCAAGACTTACAATTTACAGTTTCTGGTGGTCAATTTATGGATTACAATGTTAGTCCGCCTGCATTGTGTGATAACCCTCCTTGTGCTACTTTTTCAGAAACATCATCAGGTACAACTCCACCGTTTATAACGGCTGGGGGTTATGGGTCAGGATCATTTGAGTGGATTACTTCTTGTAATCATATTATTAGTACCTGTGGGAATGATTTACGACCTAGCATATATACATTTGCAATAAAGGTACAGGATGATTTCTGCCCTGCACCTGCCATTGAAAATACAGCACAAGTAATCTCGATTACAGTTTGTCCTCCTTGCGATATTTTAAAAGCAAATCCTACATCTACTTCAGTTTCTTGTAGTAGTCAACCTTACGGATCCGCAACAGTAAGTCCAACTAATGGAATGCCACCTTATTCAGATTTTTGGTTTGATATGAGTGGAATTCCTGTTAATCCAGATAGTTTATTGGCTGGTGATTATGAAGTTAGAGTAAGGGACTCAAGTATGTGTGAGACTATTGACACAGTAACTGTAGGAAGTTTAGTAGCAGTTTTAGGAACTTTGATTTCATCAACTAATGTAAGTTGTAATGGATTCAATGATGGTATAGCAAATATAACTCCATCAGGAGGAGTTAGTCCTTATACTTATTTATGGTCTAATGGTTCAGCATCTGAGACGATAGTTAATTTATTTTCAGGTATTTATAATGTTACAGTAACAGATTCAAATAATTGTTCAACAATAGATTCTATATTTATTACTGAGCCTCTTGTTTTGTCTACTACTTTAACTGGTAATGCAAACACTATAACTGGCAATTCTACAGGAGGAACAATGCCTTATACATATGAGTTTTTTGGACCTACAGGCTTTGTAGCTGCAAGTTTTAATAATTTTGGAACTAGTTTCTCAATTAATCCATTGCAATCAGGTAATTACACTTTCATTGTTACTGATGCTAATGGTTGTTCCGATTCAACTTCAATTATTTATTCTGCTAATTTTACTCCAACAGTAGATGTTACTTTGTCTAATAATTGGTGTGATAGTTTAACGGACTTAACTATAGAAGTTGGTCAAGACTCAGGTGAGGTTGATATGTCAACTGCATTATTTCAATCTAATGCAGGCTCATTCGATATTTCCACTATGAGTGTAGGGGATACAATTGGAACAGCCTATATGATGGCAGGAGGAGGAAGTATTAATATTAATGCTTATCTAATTGTAAGTTCAATTATTTCAAGTTCACAAGCAATAATTCAACCAACATCAATTAACAATGGAAATTTAGGAAACTTCACTATTACAAATTCACCTTTAGGTGGTATACAAATTCTCTCCCAAACAATTCCTGATGGAAATTCATATACTTCTGGGAATATGAATAGTGTTACTTTTGATAATGTCTTTATTAACCCTTGTGTTCCTTTAGTATTTACATCTACAATTAATTCAGAATTAGGCGATACTGATATTCAAACTTTCAATTTTACAGTTTCTAGTATAGATCAACAACAATTAAATGATTTTAATATTTTCCCAAATCCTGTTTCTAGTATTTTAAATATTCAATTAGAAGAACTATCATCCGAACTTTTAATTAGTGTTTATGATATTAATGGAAAAATTGTTTTTTCAAATTATAAGTTTTACAATACAGTTAAAGTTACTATTGATGTTTCTCACTTAAGTTCAAGTATGTATTTAATAGTTATTGAAAATGATAACAGAATAGACAGTAAAACATTTTATAAGGATTAATGATTATAAAACGCCAAGCAGAAATGTTAGGCGTTTTTTGTTTCCCAAGATATTGTTAAGTATACAAAACTTAAATCAATAGATAAGCATCGTTCAGAGGCTTATCTATGCAAACTATTTAACCTTTAATTTTAATTGATCAAGCTTTCCTATCTTAGAAAAAAATTCTTTTGATAAATCTACTTTCATTTTTCTAGAAAGTAAATCAACTTCATATTTATTAAGATGATCAGCTACATTAAAAACTAAGGAATGTTTTCCCTTATATTCAGAAACTATTTGAACAACCTCCTCTACTAATTTTTCTGAAATATCATTAACATCAATTCTTAAAATAACATCACGAACCTCTTTATCAACAATCTCTGATAGCAAATCAATAGTAGATATTTTAAACTCTAAATCATCATTATAAAAACGCTTTTTTACTTTCCCACTAATATGTAATAACCAACCTTCAGTAAAAAAAGCTTTAAAGTTAATATAATCATCAGAAAATAAATAAAAACTAAATGTACCATGATAATCCTCAAAATGCAAAACACCAAATGGTTTTCCTGTTTTAGTTTCTCTATGTTCAACTTTAGTAACAACTCCTGCAAAACGGAAATCTTTACCCTTAAATTTATCCATATTATTAAGCATAGCTAAATTGCCATTACAGAAATTAGAAATCTCTATTTTATAATCATCCAAAGGATGACCAGAAATATAAATCCCAACAACTTCTTTTTCTCTAGATAATAATTGCATAGTAGTCCAAGGAAGAGCAGGATTAGGTAATGGAGCCTGAATACTTGCCTCTGCACTTTGACCAAACATATCAAACTGATTGGAATTTTCACTATCCTTAATCTTATTCCCAAACTTAATCATTTTCTCAATATAAGTTTGACCATTATCTTCTTTAGAAAAATACTCTGAACGCTTTAAATCAAAAAGATCAAAACCACCAGCACAAACAACACTCTCCAGAGTTCTTTTATTTGCTGAACGCAAATCTACACGCTTCATGAAATCATCAAAAGCAGTGTAGTTTCCATTCTCTTTACGCTCATTTACGATTGCTTCAACCGCACCTTCACCCACTCCTTTAACAGCACCTAAACCAAATCGAATTTCTCCTTTTGCATTTACAGCAAACTTGTAAAAACTTTCATTTACATCAGGGCCCAAAACAGGAACACCCATTCGCTTACATTCCTCCATATAATAAGTAATATCCTTAATATCACTCATATGATTAGTAAGCAATGACGCCATCAACTCAGAAGGATAATGAGCTTTTAAATAAGCTGTTTGATAAGCAATAAGAGCATAGCAAGTAGAGTGCGATTTATTAAAAGCATAAGAAGCAAATGCTTCCCAATCTGACCATATTTTATCTACAATATTGATGTCAAATCCATTTTCAGCACAACCATCAAAAAACTTAGGTTTTAAATTAACCAGTACTGACTTAATCTTTTTTCCCATACCTTTCCTAAGCATATCAGCATCACCTTTTGAGAAACCAGCCAACTTTTGAGAAAGTAACATCACTTGCTCCTGATAAACTGTAATCCCGTAAGTTCCAGATAAATGAGATTCCATTTCAGGTAAATCATATTCAATTTCCTCAATTCCATGCTTACGCTTAATATAATTAGGAATATATTCCATAGGACCTGGTCGATACAAAGCATTCATAGCAATTAAATCATCAAACTTATCAGGTTTTAGATGCTTTAAATGTGCCTTCATACCATCAGAAGAAAACTGAAAAATTCCAGAAGTTGATCCACTTTGAAATATTTGAAAAGTTTGTTCATCATCCAATGGAATAGTATCAATATCAATTTCTACATCATGAATTTTTTTGATAATCTTTAAGCAATCCTTAATAATAGTAAGATTTCGTAAACCCAAGAAATCCATTTTTAAGAGCCCAGCATCCTCTACTACACTATTATCAAATTGGGTAACCATCAGATCAGAATCCTTAGCTCTGGTCATAGGAATCAATCCCATTAAAGGTTCTGGAGTTATAATAACTCCACAGGCATGTGTTCCAGTATTCCTAACATTTCCCTCAAGTTTTCTAGCTAAATTAATTGTCTGAGCTGTTAAGTCATTGCCTTCAGAAAGTAAAATTAACTTCTTTGCTCCTGCTACTTGATCCCCTTTTACTTTATCTTTTAAAGTCTTTTCATCCCAAGAAAAAATTTTACCCAAGGAAGTAAAATCAGGAACTAGTTTTGCCGCCCTATCTGCTTCAAATAGTGGTAAATCCAAAGCTCTAGCCGTATCACGAATAGAGGACTTTGCTGCCATAGTACCGTAAGTAATAATTTGAGCTACATTTTCTTTTCCATATTTTTTCACTACCCAATCAATAATACGTCCCCTTCCCTCATCATCAAAATCAATATCAATATCAGGCAAGGATACACGCTCAGGATTTAAGAAACGCTCAAAAAGTAGATTATACTTAATAGGATCAACATTGGTGATAGTTGTGCAATAAGCAACTACTGAACCAGCAGCAGAACCTCTACCAGGACCAACAGAAACATCCATAGTTCGTGCTTGACGAATAAAATCCTGAACAATAAGAAAATAGCCAGGATACCCTGAATTTTCAATTACTTGCAATTCAAAGTCAATTCGCTCTTTAATCTCATCAGTAATTTCAACATAACGTTCATTTGCACCCTCATAAGTAAGATGTTTCAAATAAGCATTCTCCCCTCTTTTTCCACCATCTTCTTTATCTTTTACATCAATAAACTCTAGCGGAATATCAAACTCAGGTAACAACACTTCACGAGCTAAAGTATAGGGCTCAATTTTATCAATTAAGTGTGTGATATTATCAATTGCTTCAGGTAAATCAGCAAAAAGCTCCTGCATCTCTTTTGATGATTTAAAATAAAACTCCTCATTAGGAAAACCATAACGGAATCCCCTACCACTTCCCTTAGGTGTTTCTTGCTGCTCCCCATCTTTTACACAAAGTAAAATATCATGAGCATTAGCATCTTCTTTATCCAGATAATAAACATTATTAGAAGCAATAATTTTTACATTGTACTTTTTTGCAAATGCAATTAACACCTTGTTTACATGGCGTTCTTCATCTAAATTATGGCGATTAATTTCAACATAAAAATCATCACCAAAAGTATCAAGCCACCATTTGAATTCTTCTTCAGCTTGCCCTTCACCTACATTTAAAATAAGATTCGGAATTATGCCATAAGTGCTACCAGTTAAAGCAATTAAATCATGCTTATGTGAGGTAATTAATTCTTTATCAATTCTAGGTACGTAATAAAACCCCTCAACATTTCCTATGGAAGAAAGTTTTGCCAGATTATGAAATCCATTTTTATTTTTACAGAAAAAAGGAACTTGAGCCCCATAATCCTTTACTGACTTATCAGCATGATTTTTGCAAACATTTAACTCACAACCTAATACAGCTTTAAGCTTAGGGGTTTCTCCTTTTTCTAAATTAGCATTTACAGGATGGTTCAATACTGCATCTATAAATTTATAAGCCCCGAACATGTTAGTGTGATCGGTAAGGCCTACAGCTGGCATTCCCATTTTAGCAGATTTATTTACTAATGCTTTTACATCTATAGTAGCTTGTAAAATGGAAAATTGAGAATGCACATGTAAATGCGCAAAAGAAGATTCTGAAATTTCATTCACTACCTCATCTTCCTGCTCTAAAATAATACCCTCCTCTACAAAAGAAGTGTCAATTGGACTATATGGCTCAATATTTAAGCCAATTAACTTGAAGGGAGTAGGATTTGCCGTTTGATAATTTCTTATCTCATCAGCTGTCATTCCAACTTTAGCAAAAGGAATAACTGACAAACGAATTAACTCCAAAAAACACCTAGCAGTAGCCTCAACATCAGCAGAAGCATTATGAGCCTCAGCAAAGGCCTCTCCAAAAAGTTTAGTATGTAATTCAGTTAAACTTGGCCATTTA
>CAJQLK010000058.1 GCA_905479165.1 uncultured Flavobacteriales bacterium
TAAAAAGGTTAATATAATGTTAATAATTAATATTAATAATCTTGCAATTAGCTTAAATAATAGGATGTTTAATTTGTAGTTTTCACTTTCAAAAAATTAATATGAAATACATTTTTATCATTTTCTTATTTGCTGTTTTTACTTGTAAATTTTCTTATTGTCAGACTAGAGATAGTATTATTATTGACTCTACTTTAACTAATTCAGAACGACTTTTTACTGATTCAATTAATGCTTTAAATAACCAAAATCAACTGTTCTCTGGCTCAAGAAACGCATATAATCGAGGACTTGAATTTGTGAAAAATGAAGAGTTTGAGCAGGCGATTATAAGTTTTACTAATGCTATAAATATTGATTCTTCTTTTTCTTCTGCTTTTTTGGAGAGAGCTAAGTGTTATTTGGGCCCAAATAATGAGTTGGCAATAAATGATTATAATTCTGCATTTGCTTTAGATTCTTTAAATTACGAACCATTATATAGGATTGCTAAAATTCACTCAGTATCTGATAGAAAATTAGGATTATCTACTTATGATTCTATCATTAAATTAGATAGCCAACAGTATAAAGCTTATTATGAGATTGGTGTTTTACATTATCTAGATGACAATATAGATAAAGCTATTGCTTCTTTTACATCTTCAATTGAGATCAACAAAGATGCAAGAACTTATAATGATAGAGCGTCTTGTTATAGACAGAAAAATAAATATGATGACGCAATTAATGATTACTTTTTAGCAATAACTCTTAATTCTGACTTGGCTTTTGTTTATAATAATCTTGCAAGCACTTATAGAAAGAGTGGAAACAACGAAAAAGCATTGAGCTATTATACTTTAGCAATTTCTAAAGATGAAAATTATGCTTTAGCCTATAATAATCGAGGAAGTTTGCAAATTGATTTAGGAAATTCAATAGAGGCTTTATCTGATATTGAAAAAGCAATTTCACTTGATGATGGATACGCTCCTGCTTATAATAATAGAGGGGTTTTACATCATAAAAATACAAAATACACTAAAGCTCTTGCTGATTTTGATTTAGCTATAAAACTGAATAGTAATTATGCTAAAGCATATTTAAATAGAGGAATTACTAAGCAAATGATCAGAAATGAAGATGGGGCTTGTAATGATTGGAGTAAGGCAAAAGAATTAGGAATAAAGATGGCTAATAAATATTTAGGGAATGATTGTGAATAAGATGAAGAACATTGCACTATTAGTAGTTGGGATTTTTTTTACTCAATCAACTTTTGCGCAAAATATTGAATTTAAAAATTCTAATTTTAAATCAGATAAAGAGGGTTTAAAACTTGCAAAAGAGAACATTAAATTTGCTGATAATTTTCGTGATAATGCAATAATTGAAATGTTGGCAATGCATGATGCTGAGCTGCTTTACAGTCAAGCTATTTTTTATTATCAAAAGGCACAAAGTTTTAACTCTAATAATGCTGAGTTAAATTATAAAATTGGTAGCTGTATGTTGTTTACTAATAAAAAAGAGGATGCTTTTTCATTTCTGAAAAAAGCTGATAGCCTTTCTACTAATTTTCCAAATGATTTTTTGTTTTATAAAGGTATGTGTTTTCAGTTAGATAGTGAATTTGGCAAAGCTATTGAACAATTTGAACTTTTTAGAAATTTAGCAAAAAAGAAGGAATTAGAGCTTTTTGAGATGTTAGCAAAGAAATACATTAATGAATGTAATTCAGCTATTGATATTTTATCACAAACTCAAAGAATCTGGGTAGATAATTTATCATTGAATACTGAGTATGATGATTGGAGTCCGTGTTTAAGTGCCGATGGTGATTTATTGCTATTTACCTCAAACAGACCTAATGAAAACTCAGCAAATGATATTGGAAGTTATGATCAGGATATTTATTATTCAAATAAAAAAAGTAGGAAATTTAAATCGATTTTCCCTTTATCTGAATTAAATTCTAGTTCTGATGATGTTTCTGGTGGTCTTTCTTATGATGGGCAAAGACTACTTATTTTTAAAGAAGAAGATGGAAATACTGATGTTTATGAGTCAGAATTAAACGGCAAATATTGGGGTGCAGTAAATAGAAAAATGGGTAAGAAGTCTAGGGGAGGAAATACTGATAAAAATGAGACTTTTGCATCTTTTGATCCTCCAGATATAAAAGTGTATTACATTACTGATGGAGGGCATAGCGGTAATAAAAACATCTACTTTTCTGGTGTAATGAATCGAGAGAGAAATATTTGGGGAAAAGGACAAAGCGCAGGGGTTGTGAATACAAAATTTCAGGAGGGTTCTGTTTATATTCACCCTGATGGAAAGACAATGTATTTCTCATCAAAAGGGCATAATACTTTAGGTGGCTATGATATTTTTGTTTCATATGTTGATGATTTGGGGCATTGGGGAAAGCCAATTAATTTGGGTTATCCTATTAATACTCCTTATGATGATTTATTTTACAGTGCTACTGCTAGTGGAAGATACGCTTTTATTGCTTCAAATAGAGCTGGAGGAAAGGGTGGTTTAGATATCTATAAGGTAACTTATTGGGGAGCAGATAAGCCAATGACTGCTGATTTTGAAGATCAGTTAATGGCTAGTATTGCAAGTCCTGTTTCTGATAATTCAGTTGCTGAACCAATTACTGTTGAAGAAAAATCTTTAACTGTATTCAAAGGTAAAATAATAGATGCAATTACTAAAAACTCTATTGCGGCTGATATTGAGATTACAATCAATTCTACTGGAGAAGTTTACACTACACTAAAATCAAATAGTTCAACAGGTAAATTTTTATTATCTCTTCCTGCAGGAAAAAATTATGGAATTACTGTTGCTGCTGATGGGTATTTATTTCATTCAGAAAATTTTGATTTACCTAAAGGAGATGGTTTTAACTTAGTAAATAAAGATATTGAGCTAAAAAATATTAAAGTTGGAAGTAACATTACGCTCAGAAATGTGTTTTTTAATACTGGAAAATGGGATGTAAAATCTGATTCATATGCAGAGCTTGATAGACTAGTTGCTTTACTTTCTGATATATCATCTTTAAAAATTGAAATATCTGGTCATACGGATAATGTTGGTTCAGTATCCTTTAATGAATTGCTCTCTCAAAGGCGAGCGGATGCAGTGGTAAGTTATCTAGTAGGAAAAGGAGTAGATAAAAAAAGATTGTCCGCAAAAGGTTACGGACAATCTAAGCCTGTTGATTCTAATAATACTGCTGAAGGTAGAGCCTTAAACAGAAGAACTGAATTTGAGATTATTGAAAATTAGTTTAACACAATCTTTTGCATTTTACTTTCTGATTTAATTATATAAACTCCTTTATTTAAATGAGAAATAGTTGTAAATTTTTCATTAGTTGAAAGTACTATTTTTCCACTTATATCATAAATTGAAACAGTTTTTATTGCTTCAATTGTATTATTTGCTGAATTAAATATAAAATTATTTTCTTCAGATAAATTTATTGTAGAATTAACTATTGCTTCATTAAAACTTACTGAGGTAGAATTAAAAAGATCACCTTGGTTGTTTCCTATTGGGTAACCTGCTTCAATAAAAGCACCATAAAAGGTAATGTCACCTGTTCCTGCTATAGGTGCTTCCCAAGTAAGATTCCATGTGTTCAGACTATTTCCTGCTGCTGTATGTGTGACCGCATTACTATTATTAGTAAATTGTGTATTTATTGCATCGGATGTTCCAAATGACCCGACCTTTGTATCATTGGTATTTTCTTCACAAGTCACTTCAAAACCGTTAGTTAATCCAAAGCCTGATCCACTATTTATCGTTGCTGTTATATTGTATATATTTCCAGGTTCATATCCAGTCGAAGGAATATCTGTTGTAATTGTAGCGCCTTGTCCTTGTTGTGCACCATGGCATTGCGTACAACTTGAACCATCAATTGGAGATCCTGTTTTTCCTCCTATTGAACCTGTTGAATTGGAATTAGAAGTTGTTGGATAAAAGAATATTACGAGGGCAATAGTAATTGGTATAAGCAGTAAAGGTTTTTTCATGATATTAAGTTTTAATCTACGCAAATATATGATTTTAAATAGAAAATAAATACATTTGCAAGTATGTATACCAAAACTAAAATTCTAGATTCAGTAGGCATAAGTCAAAAAATAAACAGATTGGCATGGGAGGTTTACGAGAATAATTTGCTTGAAAAAGAAATTATTATTGTAGGTATTTCAGGTAGAGGAGTAGCGTTGGCAAACCAGTTTTCTGAGGTGATTAATGAGATATCTTCAATCAGAACAAAAATTGGCACTATTAGTTTAAATAAAGATAATCCTTATCGAAAAGAGATAAGTACAACTTTAGATGAAGTAGACTACTCTAATAAGGTTGTAGTTTTGATTGATGATGTGCTAAATTCAGGAAAAACTTTAATGTATGCAGCTAAGCATTTGTTAACGACTCCATTGTTAAAATTATCTACTGTTGTATTGGTTGATAGAACGCATAATCGTTTTCCAATCAAGGCTGACTATGTTGGTCTGTCTTTAGCTACTACTTTAAAAGAATATGTAAATGTAAAATTAGATGGTAAGGAGCAGGGAATTTATCTCTCTTAAAACTTTCTCTACTGGTTTGTTATCAGTTTCAATTGTGTAATCTGCTTTCTTATATGTTATCTCCCTTTTTTTAAGTATCTTACGTATAAACTCTAACCGCTTTTCATTTGTTAAATTACTGATTAATGGCCTCTTATTTTTATTTATCTCTAATCTTTGGATTAATGTCTCAGTTGATGCCTTTAAGTAGATAACTATCCCTTTGTGTTTAAGATATTCTATATTATTATTATGAGCAGGTAGTCCACCACCACAGGCTATAATGGCTTTTTTATTAATTGATCGAATTGTATCAGTTTCCAATTTTCTAAAAGCAATTTCACCATCAGTTTCAAATATTTCTTTGATGCTTTTAGATGTTTTTATTTCAATCTGACTGTCTGTGTCAATAAAAACAACTTTATTAAGAGCAGCAATTTGCTTTCCTATAGTTGTTTTTCCTACACCCATAAAACCAATAAGATACAGCATATCTAAGTATTGTTTAATTAAGCAAATTAACTGAATTTTTTAGAATAAAAACAGACGGTTTAAAGTAAAGAATTTTTTATTTTTTTTTTTTGTCAAAAGATTTTCTGATTAATTAAAAGTAATATATTTGCAGCCGATTTTGAATGACCTGGTAGCTCAGTTGGTAGAGCACCTCACTTTTAATGAGGGGGTCCTGGGTTCGAGCCCCAGCCAGGTCACAAATTGAAATAAAATCCCGCATTAGCGGGATTTTTTTACTTTTGTAAGCCTAAGCCCAGGTGCTGAAATTGGTAGACAGGCATGATTGAGGGTCATGTGTCCTAAGGACGTGCGGGTTCGACTCCCGCTCTGGGCACAAAAAAAAACGGGCTTATGCCCGTTTTCTTATCAGATATTGATTTGATTTCTTTTTACTTTACAAACTGTTCTGCTACTTTTTTGTTTCTAGGTCCTTCTGAATAATTATAAAAACCTTCCCCTGATTTAATTCCTAATTTACCTGCAGTAACCATATTTACTAAAAGTGGGTTAGGAGCATATTTAGGATTTCCAAATCCTTCATGCATCACCTCTAAAATTGATAAACACACATCAAGTCCGATAAAATCAGCTAAATGTAATGGACCCATTGGATGAGCCATTCCTAGCATCATTACAGTGTCAATTTCCTCAACACCCGCAACTCCTTGAAATAATGTTTCAATTGATTCATTTATCATTGGCATTAAAATTCTATTAGCAACAAAACCAGGGTAGTCGTTAACTTCAACAGGAGATTTTCCTAAAGTCCTACTCATTTCCATAACTCTTTCAGTAACCTTATCAGAAGTAGCATATCCTCTGATAACCTCAACTAATTTCATAACTGGGACAGGATTCATAAAATGCATTCCAATAACTTGGTTAGGTCTATTTGTTATAGCCGCAATTTTTGTTATTGAGATAGATGAAGTATTAGTTGCTAATACAGTATTAGTATCACAGATTTCGTCTAACTGCTTAAATATTTTAAGTTTGAGGTTGATATTTTCAGTTGCAGCCTCAACAACTAAATCTACACCTTTTACACCTTCTTTAATGTCTGTGTAAGTAGTAATGTTTGATAAAGTATTGTTTTTATCATCTTCAGTTATTCTTTCTTTCTTAACCATACGGTCCAAGTTTTTGCTGATAGTTGCTATAGCTCTTTCTAAAGAATCAACAGAGATATCTACTAAATTTACATTAAAATCTTTTTGAGCAAAAGTATGAGCAATTCCGTTACCCATAGTTCCTGCACCAATTACTGTAATATTTTTCATTTTTTGTTTTTTGTTTTTTTAATTTTTGGCAAATATAATTAGTCTGATAAGATAAGATTATAGCTGTTTAAATTATTTTATGTAATGAACAATTCTAATATTATCAAAATCTAGTGTTTTTACTTCTGAGATGTTATCTCTCTGCATTTTTATGAAAACAGAGAAACTTTCAGCACCAATTGCTTCACTAACCGTTTGGGTTAAATTTACATATATTTTATTCCAATCATTTTTAGGGTTTATCCACAGAAGATCTTTTTGTAAAGTTGGTGTATTAGGAAAATTAATATACATTCCAACTAAAAATTCACTATCACTTTTATAATCTAATTCAAGGTAAGTTGCTGACCCTTGTTGGGGTACATTGTCAAAACTAAGTGGGTGATCTTTGTAATTTATTTCTGTAACAAAAATAGAATCTAAGAATGATAAAGAGCCATAATTTCCGTAAGGTCCTCCTGAGATTTTTTGAAAACAAGTATCATAATTAAAAGTATATGATGGATCAAAATTATCAATCATTCCTCCAATATTATCTTTTAATTTAACAATAGGGCTAATAATTGTTGTGGAATCAATTGTTAGTTTTATTGTAGAAGTGTCAGAGTGATAGAACGGATAAGCAACTCTTTGTGATGCAATTCCATTATCCTTAATTCCTGCATAAATACGGACTTTAACAGCTCCATCATTTAAAACGGGAAAATGAGCAGGTAGCTCGTAAACACCTTTGTTAACTCCGTCTATATATATCCAAGCATCTGTAATGTTTGCAGTATAATCTTCATCAATTGTAACTTCATCAATTTGAATGTATGATGGTACTCCATTATTAGTTTTATCATCTTTATCACAAGAGAAAAGTGAGATAGCAATAAGGTAATAGAGGGTCTTTTTCATATCTGTAGTATTAACAATTTACTGTGTATTTTCTAGAAACATCTAATGTTAAAAATACTTATTTATTGTCTTAATTTGTGATTAATAATTTTCTTCAAAAATAGTTTAAAAGATTGATTGAGAAATAAGAATGAAAGATAGTTTTAGACATAAGGGGTTGCGAAAGCAATTAGTACAACATTTAGCATCAAAAGGCATTAAGAATATTGATGTTCTGAGTGCGATAAATAGCATCCCTAGGCATCTGTTTTTGGATACTGCATTTGTTAATTTTGCATATCAAGATAAAGCATTCCCTATAGGTTCTGGTCAAACTATTTCTCAACCATATACTGTAGCTTTTCAGTCGCAATTACTAGATTTGAACCCTTATGATAAAGTGCTTGAAGTTGGTACAGGTTCAGGTTATCAGGCAGCAGTATTGACTTTATTGGATGCTGATGTTTATACAATAGAAAGACAAAGAGATTTATTTAATAAATCAAAATTTTTTTTACCAAAGTTAGGCTATAATTGTCGCTTTGTTTATGGCGATGGTTATAAGGGATTACCTAAATTGGCACCTTTCAATAAGATAATTATTACATGTGGAGCTCCTTGTATTCCAGCAGATTTAGTTGCCCAATTAAAAGTTGGAGGTAGAATGGTAGCTCCAATTGGTGAAGGAGATATTCAAGTAATGCATTTGATAGAAAAATTATCAGAAACTGAAACTAGAATTACAACTCATGGAGAGTTTTCGTTTGTTCCTATGCTTAATGATAAAAATAATGGAGTTGAATAAGGTCTATATTTAGACACAAATTTTTTTTTGTATTTTTGATTAAAATACAAATAACAATTTTCCTTACTTTTACCACATGATTATAGAATTTTACAAATACCAGGGAACTGGTAATGATTTCATCATGATTGATGACAGGCAAAGCAATTTTGATATTAGTGATAATAAGTTAATAGCAGCACTTTGTGAAAGAAGAATGGGTATTGGTGCTGATGGTTTGATATTATTAAGAAACCATCCATTTTTGGATTTTGAGATGATTTATTTCAATTCTGATGGCAATCAATCTAGTATGTGTGGTAATGGAGGGAGGTGCATTATTGATTTTGCAGCAATGTTAGAAGTCATCAAAACTGAAACTACATTTATGGCTTTTGATGGCGAGCATAAAGGTCAGTTCTTAGGAGATACAATTTCATTGCAAATACAAGATGTTGCTGAGATTGTTGGAGAGGGTAATGGTTTGGTTTTAGATACTGGTTCTCCTCATTATATTGAGATGGTTGATGATTTACAATGTGTAGATGTAAATAAAGAGGGAAGAAGAATAAGAAATTCAGCCCCTTTTAAAAAGGAAGGGATAAATGTAAATTTTGTACAAGATAGTGCAGAGATTGAGGTAAGGACTTATGAGAGAGGAGTGGAGGAGGAAACTTTAAGTTGTGGTACTGGTGTTGTGGCTACGGCTTTAGCAATGCATTATGCGAATTGTATAGGTGAAAATTTGGTAAATGTAAAAACTAATGGTGGCGAGTTAACCGTTAGTTTTGAAGAGTTTAATGGTGGGTACAAAAACATTTGGTTAAGTGGAGAGGCTAGTATGGTTTTTGCTGGCGATTTTGAATGTTAAAAAGTGACAAAATATTGTTACGACCTTTACAATTATCTGATTTAGATTTTTTGTTTGAAGTTGAAAACAACACAGAGAATTGGAAATATGGAGCTGAAAATAAAGAATATACTAAAGAGGAATTCACAAATTATATAGCTAATGCAAAGCAAGATATTGCTACTGCTGGGCAGTTTCGTTTTGTTATTGATTTTAGAAATACTCCAATAGGTTTTATTGACCTTTTTGATTATACAACTGATAGAGCGGGTGTTGGTGTAATAATTGCAAAAAATTACAGAAGAAGAGGCTTTGCAAAAGAGGCATTGAAATTATTGACTATTTATTCTTTTGAAACTTTAAATTTTAAAAAATTAGATTGTAATATTGAAAAAGATAATTTGGCGAGCATTAAGCTATTTGCATCTTGTGGCTTTGAATTGGAAAGAGAAAAAAAAGATTTGCATTATTTTGTTAAATTAGCATAAAAATAAATTATGAAAAAACTACTACTTATATTGCTTATTCTTTCTTCTTTTTATGTAAAAGGAGATATACATCAAATACAGGTGTGGAACGGTTACTATCAGTTTCTACCTTCCAACAATATTACAGTGCAATTAGGAGATACTGTACAATGGGTTCAGCTTGACCCTCCAACTATGACTCATACTATAACATCTGACAATATTCCTAATGGAGCAATTCCTTTTAATCAAATATGGCAATTACCTGCAGATACCTTTTTCCAATATATTCCTCAAGTTGCAGGGCTATATGAATATGTTTGCACTCCTCATATTCCAAATGGAATGATTGGAGAGTTTACTGTTATTGATGGAACTGCTGCAATTAAAGAACACACTACAAACATAGAACTTTTTAAAATCACAGACCTATTAGGAAGAGAAACAAAACAAACAAATCAACCACTCTTTTACATCTATGATGATGGAACAGTAGAGAAAAGAATAGTTATAGAATAAATGAGGAGCATTGTTTTTTTAATTGCTACTTGTTTACTTTTTGCTTGCCAAAGGGGAGAGGTCAGTACTTATACCACTTACTTAAATCATAATGATACAGTAAAATATGTAGGAAAAGAAGAATGTAGAATGTGTCACTCTGAGATTTACGATTCTTATTTACAAACTGGAATGGGGCAGTCCTTTCATTTTGCAGTAAAGGAGCATAGTGCATTAGCAAATAGTCAGATGCATATCATTTATGATACTATCAAAAACCTTTCTTACCAACCATTTTGGAAAAATGACAGTCTGTATTTAAAAGAATTCCGCTTAATTGGTAAGGATACAACTCATCAGCTCATCAAAAAAGTTGATTATAAAATTGGGAGTGGGCAACATACAAATTCTCATTTATTTGAGGTCAATGGTTATGTTCATCAAATGCCATATACTTATTATACTCAAGATAAATTAGCTGATCTGCCACCAGGATTTGAAGATGGTCAGAACACTCGATTTTCTCGAGAGATTGGCTTGGAATGTATGAGTTGTCATAATGCACACCCTAATCATGAAAGTGGCTCTTTAAATAAATACAATAGTATTCCACAAGGCATTGATTGTGAAAGGTGTCATGGGCCAGGTGAGGTGCATGTACAGCAGAAGTTAGCTGGGCATCTTATTGACACTTCCAAATACATTGATTATTCCATTGTTAATCCAGCAAAATTGCCAATTGATTTGCAATTTGATGTTTGTCAAAGATGTCATTTGCAGGGGACTTCAATTTTAGCTGAAGGAAAAACTTTTACCTCTTTTAAACCTGGGATGAAACTCAGTGATGTAATGGATACTTATCTTCCAAAATA
>CAJQLK010000059.1 GCA_905479165.1 uncultured Flavobacteriales bacterium
AATAATTCAAGATTATCTGTTTATCCTAATCCAACAAATGGAAATGCAGTTATTGATATTGAGAATCTTGTAGACGTAAATATTGAGGTTACTTTAATAAATATATTAGGATCAAAAGTAATGGAAATTTATAATGGAGCAGTAGTAAGTAACTACCAGTCAATTGATGCGAATCTCACTAATCTTGATAAAGGGATCTACTTTATAAGAGTTAATTCTAATGGAAATACGATCCTGACAGATAAATTAATTCTTAAGTAATAGATAATAAATATAAAAGAAAAGCCATCAGAAATGATGGCTTTTTTAGTTATTATAAGTTTTTAGATTGAGCTCTCCATCTTTCAGAATTGCATAAGAATTTTGTGATATCCATTCTCCAAGGTTAATATATGTTGCTTTTTCGTCAACTTTAAGCTCTAAAGGGATATGCCTGTGTCCGAATATATAATAGTCTACAGGATTAGTTTTTTGCATTTTTTCACAATATCCAAAAAGCAATTCTTTATCCTTTGAAACAAATGGTGCTTCACTGCTATTTCGGCTACTTCTACTCCAAATGTGCGCTAAAGTTAAGCCAAAGTTAGGATGTAAACGAGCGAATAGAAACTGACAAACTTTAGATGTAAAAACTTGTTTTAAAAGTTTATAGAAATAATCTCCACTCCCTAACCCATCTCCATGCCCAATAAATAACTTTTTATTTTGTTCTTCTACAACAATTGGCTTATGATGTATAGTGACTCCTATATCTTCTGTTAAATAGTCTTGCATCCATAGGTCATGATTACCGACAAATAAATGGACTGCTATTCCTTTGTCAGTTAGTTCTGCAAGTTTTCCTAAAAAACGAACAAATCCTTTTGGTACAACTTTTTTGTATTCAAACCAAAAATCAAAAATATCGCCAACTAAATATATTGCTTTTGCATCTTTTTCAATTTCAGTAAGCCAACTAACAATGAGTTTTTCTCTTTTATGGCTTTCTTCAAGGTTTGGACTTCCTAAATGAAAGTCTGAAGCAAAATATATTTTGTCTTTTGTCAAAATTATTTTTCTAGTTCAGTTCTTAGTAATTGGTTTGCAAGTTTTGGGTCTGCTTGCCCTTTTGATAGTTTCATTACTTCACCCATAAAAAGTCCTATAAGTCCTTTTTTACCTCCTTTATATTCCGCAACTTTTTCAGGGTATTTTGCAATTGCTTTACTGATATATTCTCCTAATGCATTACTATTGCTTTCTTGTACCCAATTGTTGTTTGTTGCAATTTCATTAGCAGATAAATCATTGTTTAACATTTCAGGGAATACTTTTGAAGTGGCTACAGTGTTACTGATTTTTCCTTCATCAACAAGTGCAATTAACTCTGCTAATCTTTTAGTTGAAATCTTAAAATCTTTTATATTAACTGCATTTTCATTTAAAAATGATTTTACACTACCGTTTACAAAATTTGCAGCAGATTTAAAGTTCTTTGTAAAAGTGCAAAGTTCATTGTAGTAAAGCGCAATTCCTTTTTCATCAATTAGAATATTTGCATCATAGTCTGATAAATTGAAGTCAGTAGTAAATTTTACGTATAGTTCCTTTGGTAAAGGTGGTAACCCTTTTCTAACTTTTTCTTTGTACTCTTCAGTAACAATTACGGCTTGTAAATCTGGCTCAGGGAAGTATCTATAATCGTTTGCTTCCTCTTTATGTCTCATTGAAATAGTAGAATTATTGGCTGCATTAAAACTCCTTGTTTCATGGTTTATAACTCCTCCCTCTTCTAAAAGGTCAATTTGTCTTTTTATTTCAAATTCAATTGCTCTTTTTACATTTCTTGTTGAGTTCATATTCTTTACCTCAACCTTTGTGCCAAATTCTGTTGCACCTTTTAGCATAACAGAGATATTTGCATCACATCTTAATGATCCTTCCTCCATATTGCCATCACAAATATCTAAATAACGAACTAATTTTCTTACTTCATTAATGTATTGATATGCTTCATCAGAACTTTTAACTTCTGGTTCAGATACAACCTCAACTAGAGGTACACCAGCCCTGTTTAAATCAACTAAAGTATTGAAAGGATCCAAATCATGAATGGATTTACCTGCATCTTCCTCCATATGAATACGGGTAATATTGATGTCTTTAGGGTTTCCATCCGCATCTTTTATCGTAATTGCTCCACCATTACAAATAGGAGTAGTGTCCTGAGTTATCTGATATCCTTTTGGTAAATCAGCATAAAAGTAATTTTTACGAGCATATTCATTTCTTTCTCTGATATCTGAACCAACTGCTATACCTAAGCGAACAGCATATTCAATAACTTTTGAATTACTCCTAGGTAAAGTTCCAGGATGACCTAATGATATTACAGATGTTTTTGTGTTTGGAGTTGCACCAAAAATATTCTCATCAGAAGAATATGCTTTTGTGTTGGTTAGTAATTGGGCATGCACTTCAAGTCCAATTACAGCTTCATATTTATCGTAAATACTCATTATTCAAATAATACTTTTCCTAATTCTATTTGTTTACCTTCTTTATTCAGGCTGTAAAAATACAAACCATTTGCCAAATTCCCTCTATTAATAGTAGTTTGATTGTTGTACAGTTTTTTGCTCATAACCTCTGCACCTAAACAATTATAAAGTGTAAAGTTATTAGCAGTATTATTTGTAATTGTAATCTGATTTTTAGCAGGAATAGGGTAGATGCTAGTTTTTAAATTTTTTTCAATTGTATGAGTTGTTCCACTAGTTACATCAATAATATAAAGTCCTGTTTGCATATCAGAAACAATAATATTACCAGATGACAAATAAGGGTAAACTCCCCAAGCTCCTTTGTATGATGCATGACTTGATGGAGCGTAAGTGTCATATTCCCAAGTTTGAATTGGGTTTGTTGGATCAGAAATATCAAATACTCTCAATCCATCATGGTAATATGGAATGTAAAGATTATCTCCTTTTATTATTCCATTATGTGCCATTGACATTGAGTCAACTCCTGAATTAAATGTTTTTATTACTGTAATGTCGTTAACGTCACTTACATCTAATAATTTAACATCATATCCATGGTTTTCGTCTTGCATAGCATAAACAGTTCCGTCATCACTCAGCCAACCAGAATGATTGTAACCCGCATCAGGATAAGAAGTAAGTGCTCCTAAAAGTGTTGGCTGATCTCCCATCTGATTAACAGTTGAAAAGTCAAAAATTCTAAAGCCATCCCATCCGCAATTTAAGTAAGCTGAATCATTTCTAACAAAAGCATCATGCACATGCCCAACACCATTGTAAGAATAAATTAAAGTTGGATCTATTGGGTCAATTAGACTATATATATCCATTGCTGAATTAGAAGCACATGCATATAGTTTAGCTGTTGCTGTATCAATAAAAATATTATGTGATTTTGTAAATAGCGCATTGGAGTCATAAACGGTAGTTACTGAGTCAGGTAAAGTTGAAATGTCAATTATTTGTAATGTAGACGAACTTCCTTCATCACAAACTATATATAAGTACCCTTGGAAATCATGATAATCCCTATGGATTACGCCACCACCTTGGTATGCTCCTGCAACATAAGCAACTTGTATTGCATTTGCAGGGTCAGTTACATCAAAAAAATGCGTACCACCAGTTGACCCTATAATTGCTATTTCACTTCCGTTTACTTCCAGACCCCAACATTCGTTATAAGTATTGTTGTAAGCCCAAGAACCCACTAAAGTTGTATCCTGCCAATTGTATAAAAGCGTTCCTGTTTGTTGTGCATTTGAGCTGATGCCAATAAGAGCAATAGCTACTATTAAAATAAATTTATTCATTATATTGATTCGATTAGTTCTTTAATAATTAGGGTTAGTTTCGGTTCAGCTACTTCTGATACTTTTTGAATTTCTTCATGAGTTACCTTTTGTATTTTACCAGGAACTCCTAAATCAGTAATTACAGACATGGCAAAACAAGGAATATTCATATGGCGAGCAACAATCACTTCAGGAGCTGTAGACATTCCAACAGTATCTCCACCAATAATTCTCATGTGATTGTATTCAGCTGGAGTTTCTAAAGTTGGACCTGTAAGCGCAACATAAACTCCTTTTTGTAAAGGTAGATTATTTACCTTTGCAATGCTTTCTGCTTTACTGATTAAATCTTTACAATAAGGTTCACTCATATCAGGGAATCTTGGGCCAAGTTCAGCAATATTTGCACCAATTAACGGATTTGGAATAAGGTTGATATGATCACTTAAAATCATTAAATCACCTACTTCATAATCTGGGTTTACACCTCCACTAGCATTAGATACTACTAGGTTTTCTATTCCTAAAAGTTTCATTACTCGTACAGGAAAAGTAACTTTATCCATAGGGTAGCCCTCATAAAAATGAAAACGCCCTTGCATAGCGACTACTCCTTTTCCTCCTAGATTTCCGAAAATTAATCTTCCACTGTGTCCCTCCACAGTTGAAAGAGGAAAGTTAGGAATGTCTTTATAAGAAATAGAATGTTTAATATCAATTTCATTAACTAAACCTCCAAGCCCTGTACCTAAAATGATACCAACTTTTGGTTGGCTATTTGTTTTGTTTTGTAAGAATTCAGCTGATTCTTTAATTTTTTGCAACATAGTTTAATATTTGTCTGTCAAAGATTTCTTGTTCTGAAAATGCAATATCAATAGGGATATAATAGAAATTTGCATCTTCAAAGTGGGCAAATAATTCTCTTAATTTAGTAGCATCTTTTTCGGTGGTCAAGATAAGTTTTTTTGCACTTTCATCAGCATTGTATTTTGCTAAGATTTTTTGAGTATCATAAGTAGTATATGAATGATGATCTTTAAATGTAATTTGACTTATAGTGTGCCCTTTGTTTTCTAACTGCTCCACTAGGGGTTTTGGGTTTACTATTCCGCTTACTAAAGTAATGCTGTATTTTTGATCTGAAGTAAATTCCTTATTTGTTCTTATGCACCGCCAAGTGCAGTAGTCAATGTGTGAAAAATAAGCTTTTTGATGTGCAAAAAGATGGAGCCTTTCTAGCATCCCCTTTTTTAAAGTTGGGTTGATATTCTCTGGTGTTTTACTAAAAACGATTGCATTTGCTCTTTCTGCTCCTTTTTTGCTTTCCCTTAGATTACCAATTGGCATAAGGTAATCCTTATAGTAAGGGGAAGCGTAAGGTGTAATGAGAATATTAAATCCTGCTTTTATCCATCTGTGTTGATAGCCATCATCAAGTAGTATAACATTAGTTTCAGGAAAATCTTTTAGGATTTTTTTTACCCCTTTATTTCTGTTTTTTTCTACTGCAACTAAGCAATCAGGGTTATTTTGTTTTAGTTGTAAGGGTTCATCACCTACTTCTGATGGCTTGCTTGTACTTTTAACAATTTGTAAGTTGCTTGTTTTTCGGCCATATCCTCTACTAAGGATAGCAACTTTATAATCAGTTTTCAGTAGATTAATAATATACTGGGTGTGAGGAGTTTTCCCTGTACCTCCTACCGATAAATTACCAATACAGATGATAGGAATATTGTGACTTACGGATTTAAATATTCCATAGTCGAATAACAAATTACGAATGGCTGTAATACTACCGTAAATGAATGATAATGGGATTAATAGAAAATATATAAGGGATTTAAAAGTTTGTATATTAAAATTAGTCCATTTCATCTCTCGCAAAGATAAGATTTAGATTTAAGATACTAGAAATTGAGAGATAGACTTTGTTTTTGTATTTTTGAAATATGAAAATAATAGAAGTAACAAATTTTTTAGAACAGTGTGCGCCATTGGAATATCAAGAAACTTATGATAATTGTGGGCTAATTATAGGTGATGCAAATACTGAGATTAAGGGTGTTCTTATTACTTTAGATTGTATAGAAAGTGTAATTGATGAAGCAATAGCAGCAGGGTGTAACCTAATTGTGGCTCATCATCCTATTATTTTTTCAGGTTTAAAAAAAATCAATGGAAAAAACTATATTGAACGCGCAGTAATAAAAGCAATCAAAAACGATATTGCTATTTATGCCATACATACTAACTTGGATAATGTTCATAATGGAGTAAGTGCTAAAATTGCTGATAAATTAGGGATTGAAAATTGCAAGGTTTTAGCTCCTAAAAATGAGGTGGAAAATAGTTCAGTTGGCTCGGGTGTTTTAGGAACATTAAAAAATCCTATTAGTTCTGCTGATTTTCTAAAGCAGTTAAAATCCAGTATGCAAACAAATTGTGTGAGGCATACTGCACTAGTAAAAGATGATATAAAAACAGTTGCAGTTTGTGGTGGTAGTGGTAGTTTTTTGCTTAACAATGCAATTGCTGCTAAAGCGGATGTTTTTATTACTGCTGATTTTAAATATCATGAGTTCTTTGATGCTGAAAATCATATAATTATAGCTGATATTGGGCACTATGAAAGCGAGCAATTCACAAAGGATTTGATTTATGATTTGCTTACCGATAATTTTACTAAATTTGCCATCCGATTATCAAAAGTGAATACTAATCCGATAAAGTACCTATAATGGCAAAAACAACAAAAAAAACTACTGCTTCAGTAGAAGATAAATTAAAAGCGTTACACCAATTACAAGTAATTGATACTAAAGTTGATAAAATTAGAATTATCAGAGGTGAATTGCCTTTAGAGATTGTAGATTTAGCAGATTTAATTGCTGGTTTAAATACAAGATTAGAAAAATTTGATGCTGAATTAGTTGCAATTACTAATGATATTGCTGCTAACAAAAATACTATTGCTTTAGCAACAGACGCTATCAAAAAGTACGAGAAACAATTAAAAAACATTAAGAATAATCGTGAATTTACTTCATTAACTAAAGAAGTAGAGTACCAAAACTTAGAAATTCAGATTGCTGAAAAGAAGAAAATTCAGAATGATGCAGATGTTTTACACAAAACAGTCATCATTAATGCTTGGAAAGAACAAATTGCTGAAAGAGAAGAAGAATTAAATATAAAACAATCTGAACTTAATGAAATTATCCAGGAAACTGAAAAAGAAGAAAAAGCTTTAATGGCTGATTCTGCAAAAGCAGAAAAAGTAATTGATGATAGATTGCTTAGTGCTTACAAAAGAATCAGATCAAAAGTAGCAAACGGATTGGCAGTTGTTTCTGTTGATAGAAATGCTTGTGGAGGCTGTTTTAGTGAAATTCCACCACAAAGACAATTAGATATACAAATGCATAAAAAAGTAATTGCTTGTGAGCATTGTGGTAGAATTATGATTGATGCTAACATCTTTGAGGAGCAAGAAGCTTAGTAAAATTTAGAACTATTTAAAAGGGATTTCATATTTTTGGGATCCCTTTTTTTATGCCATGAGATTCTTTATCATCATATTTTTATTATTAAGTAGATTTACTTTTGCCTCTTTTGATATGAATGAGAATATGCAAAAATCATATTCGCATATTGTAAACTTGGAGTTTGAGTCTGCTAAAAAATTACTAGCTAACGAGCAATCCAAAAATCCCACTAATGGTTTTATTCCACTTCATCAAAACTATATTGATTTCTTAACCATTATTATAGGTGAGGAGAAAATTTATTTTGATAATGCTATTCAGCAAAAGGAAGTGAGAATGGAATTGCTTCAAAGTAAAAATGAAGATTCTCCTTACTATTTATATTCTCAAGCAGAAATTCATTTGCAATGGGCTTTTTCTCGTTTAAAATTTGATCAGTATTCAACTGCTGCTTATGAGTTTATTAAAGCATATAATCTATTAGAAGAAAATCAAAAAATATTCCCTGAATTTACTTTAAATAAAAAGGGTTTAGGTTTAATTCATGCTTTGCTTGGTGCAGTTCCTGAGCAGTTCAATTGGATAATAAATCTTGCTGGTTTAGATGGGGATGTAGCGCTTGGTCTTTCGGAATTAGATGAAGTTTTGAGTGATAAGAATTTTAATATGTATGAGAATGAAGTTTTGTTTTTGCTTTCTTTTTTGCAAATTAACTTGAATGAAAATGATGCTATTTCTCAGCAATATCTGAATAGGATAGGAGATGGGTATAAAGAAAATATATTATTAAATTTTACTGCAGCACGGCTATCTAATAATTTAGGAGAGAATGAATTAACACTTAAAATACTGGAAGATAAGCCAAGTTCTTTGTCAGCTTTCCCTTTTTATTATTTGAATTATTTGCAGGCAATGTCTTATTTGTATCAATTGAATTATGAAAATGCTAAACAGCAATTTGAAGTCTTTTTAGGCGATTTTAAAGGTTTAAATTATATAAAATCAGCTTATCATAAATTAGCCTGGGTTGCTTTTTTACAAAAAAACTATGAAAAGAAAAATGAATATTTTGCTAAAGTAATTTCTGAAGGAAATACATCCATTGATGAGGATAAGGTTGCTATGAAGGATGCTGAAGATATTTATTTCTCTAGTCCTGTTTTGTTGAAGGCTCGTTTGTTGTATGATGGTGGGTATTATGAAAATGCATTGAACCAAATAATTGCATTTGAACAAATTGATAATGTAGAGTATTGGTATCGTTTGGCTCGTGTAAAATCAAAATTAGAGTATAAAAACAATGAAATTATTGCTCATTATCAAAAGTCCTATGATTTAGGAAAAGAGTCAACTGCTTACTATGCGCCTATGTCAGCTTTACAAATTGCCTTAATCTATGAAAAGCAAAATGAACTGGATAAAGCGGCAATCTATTTTGAAAAGTGTCTTTTAATCTCAGATTTTGACTATGAAAGAGGGATCCATAAAAAAGCAAAATCTGGGCTTGGAAGAATTTCGGATTAATATCTAAATCCTAAAGTAAAAAGAAAATTGTGGTTAGTGTTTGTTAAACTAATAGGATCAATATAATCTTCACTATATAATAAGTGTTCATCTTTCCCTTGAGTTAGAACATAGGCGATATCCATAAAATAATTTCCATTATTTATTCCTATTCCATAGCTAAAGCTCTCTCTACTAAAATCTTTATTAGCAAAAGCACTTCCGTATTTTGCATATCCTGCTCTTAGAATAAAAGGTTTAATGTTAATTTCGGCACCTACTTTTAGGTTCTCAGTTCTTTGATAAATGCTTTCTATTGTTTTGTTTGCGTTCTCAAAATCTGAAGTAAAATACTTAGCTGATGAATAGTCTATTAATTCATATTCTGCTGATATTAAAATATTTTTATTAAATATTGTAGAGGCACTAACACTTGCTTTTAAAGGAGTTATTAGGTTGTATGTAAAAGGTGCAGGATAACCCATTGAATATTCTAAAGAACTATCTTTAAAAAAGGTAGTTAAGGAAGTGTAATAATCTTCTTCAATGCTAAAAAATGTAGGAGTATGTACTGAAGCTCCAATTTTTGTTGTTTCTGAAATTCTGTAGATTCCACCAACTTTAAGATTGTAGCCTGTTCCGTAAGCCGAATACTCTTCTGTGAATTGCAATTTTCTTAAGTTAGATATTGTATCAATTTCAGAATTTATGCTTTCAGTGTGCTCAGAATATTCGTAATAATTTATTGAAGGAATTCCAATTGTAGCTCCTAAATATAATTTTTCTTGGTAGGATCCCCCCATAGAAATTGCAAATTCATTCATGCCTCCAGTTGATCTTAAAGTTTTTGTTTGTGTAATATTGGATGTTGAGAAATTAGAAACATATTGCCCGTCAATCATGTCATCAGAATTGTATAGAGGATCAATTAAATAAGTATTCCAAGCCATTTGAGAATAAGTATTTCCCTCTCCATTTATTAAGTCACTCGTTAATGTTCCGTTTGTAATTCCAATAATATTTTCAACTATTGAAGATGATGAATTTACATTTTCTACAGTTATATTTCTGTTATAATTCGCCAATTGATTCCATCCAATTCCAATATTTACTCTTTTCCAGTCCGAATTTTCTTTAGGAACAGTGAATACTAATCCTAAATTCCCAATATTTAATCCTGATTTATAATCTGATAAATGAGTTTCTCCATAATATGATTTTGTACTATTTACATTTAAAGAAGGAGTAAATGTGAATTCTGTAAATTGATACATCCCTATTCCTGCAGGATTTGAGCTTAATGCAGAAAACTCACCGCCTAAAGATCCAAATGCACCACCCATTGCAGAATATCTTGCAGTTCCTAAATTATCATATGTTGAATATCTTAATGCATCAACTTCATTTTGTGCGTTAAGTGTTGTGCTGATTGCTATAGCAATTCCTAAAATTCTTTTTATCATTTTTATCTTCTTGGTTTTGAGTTTCTTTTATTTCCTCCTGAAGATCTATTGTTACTATTTGATCTGTTCCCAGAATTTGATTTGTAGCTTCTGTTGTTGGTTTTTGGTGAAGAATATGTGTTGTTGCTTCTGTTATTTGTTTTAGTTGTTGTGTTGTTTTTATTGGTGCTATTCCCTCTTGTGTTGTTACTATTTGTTGAATTACTTTTGTAATTACTGTTATTGTAAGTGTTTTTACTAACTCCAATATTTGTTTTAGTAGTTGTATTTCCTCTATAAGTATTTATTGTTTTTACAGTTGAATTTGAACTATTACCTCTGTTGTTAGTCGAATTGGTTTTTGTTGAACTGTTGTTTCTGATATTTACAGTAGAGGAGTTGTTATTGCTGGTATTAGTTTTTACACCTATATTTCCTCTTGAAGTTAGTGCTCCTCTGTGTCCAGTTGTGTATGTGTGATTGCTATTTGTATTTACAGAAATATTGTTATTGTGGTGATGGTTGTATCCGTATCCGTAATAAGAGTAGTAGCCCCCAGTGTAGTAAGGAGAGTAGTAGTAATCGTAATAATAAGGGGAGTAACTGTAGTAAGAATAGTAAGGAGAATTCCAGTTGTAACCATAATAGATGCTTGTTCCGCAATAAAATGGGTCATTATTATACCAATAGTAGTCAGTATAAATTCCGCCATAATATCCAGTACTGTACATTGGCCTATGAAATCTTCTTATTCTAGATGAAAAACTATAGTCATAGTAATCATCAGCTTCATAATAATTGTTGACTGTTGATCCTGTATCATTAGTTATTGTTTCATTTTCTACTTTATTATTTGCAGTTATTTCTTCATAGGAGATAAATTCATCACTTCCTAAATAATTAGGGTCAGAATAATGCACATGAGTTGTTGTTATGCAAGATGCTAAAAACAACATTAATATTGAGGGGAGAAGTAGGTTTTTCATAGCTATAATTTTTTGTTTGATACTCATAAACTTATGCTCGTTTAATTTATTAGTTTTGTACTACCTTTTGGTAAACGAAATTATTATTACAAAATTACATTTTTTAAGATTAAATGGCAAAAAAAATAACATCAAGAGCAGAGAACTATTCTCAATGGTATAATGAGATTGTTCAAGGAGCTGATTTAGCAGAGAATTCAGGAGTAAGAGGTTGTATGGTTATCAAACCTTATGGATATGCAATATGGGAAAAAATGCAAGCTGAATTAGATAAAAAGTTTAAAGAGACAGGACATGAGAATGCTTATTTTCCTCTTTTTATACCAAAATCATATTTTAGTAAAGAAGCAAGTCATGTTGATGGTTTCGCTAAAGAATGTGCAGTTGTTACTCATTATCGCTTAAAAAACGATCCTAGCGGTAAAGGTGTTATTGTTGACCCTGATGCAAAATTGGAAGAGGAATTAATTGTTCGTCCTACTTCTGAAACTATCATCTGGGATACTTACAGAAAATGGATACAATCCTATAGAGATTTGCCTATTTTAGTTAATCAATGGGCTAATGTTGTGAGATGGGAAATGCGTACTAGATTATTTTTGCGTACTGCTGAGTTTTTGTGGCAAGAAGGACATACGGCTCATGCAACTAAAAATGAAGCAATTGCTGAAACGGAACAAATGATAGATGTCTATGCTGATTTTGCTAAAAATTTTATGGCAATGCCGGTAATTAAAGGAGTAAAATCAGAAAATGAAAGATTTGCAGGTGCACTTGAAACTTATTCTATTGAGGCGCTAATGCAAGATGGGAAAGCTTTACAAGCAGGAACTTCTCACTTTTTAGGTCAGAATTTTGCAAAAGCTTTTGATGTAAAGTTTGCTACTAAAGAAGGAAAACAGGAATATGTTTGGGCAACTTCTTGGGGGGTTTCTACTCGTTTGATGGGAGCTTTAGTAATGACACATTCTGACGATAAGGGTTTGGTTTTGCCACCTAAATTAGCACCATATCAAGTCGTTATTATTCCTATTTATAAAGGAGATGAGCAATTAGAAAAAGTATCGGAAGTAGCTTTAAAAGTTAAAAAGAACTTAGAAACTAAAGGAATTTCAGTTAAGTTTGATAATAGGGATACACATAAGCCAGGGTGGAAGTTTGCAGAATATGAACTTAAAGGTGTGCCATTGCGTTTAGCACTTGGTGCTCGTGATTTAGAAAATGGAACAATTGAAGTTGCTAGAAGAGATACTTTAGAAAAACAAACATATCAGATAGAAGACATTGAAAATAAGGTGGAGCATTTGTTAGAGAAAATTCAAGAAAATTTATATCAAAAAGCACTTGATTTTCGTGTGGAAAAAACTTATAAAACTGACTCAAAAGAGGAGTTTGTTGAATTAATTAACAAAGGTGGTTTTGTTTATGCGCATTGGGATGGAGCTTTTGAAACAGAGGAATTGATTAAAAAGGAAACAAAAGCAACTATTAGATGTATTCCAATTGATGCAAAAGAGGAAAGTGGAGTTTGTTTGTTTAGCGGAAAACCATCTAACAAAAGAGTGTTATTTGCAAAAGCATATTAATTATGAATTCAGAAGAAAAGATAGTTAGTTTATTAAAAGAAAAGGCTTGTACTAAGCAAAAGATTTATCGAATTACTAAAAATATTTTTGCTAATTTTCAAGATGTATTGCAAGAAAAAGCAAAAATTTTAAATAATGAAGTTCAAGATAAAGATGTTGAGGTTTCTTATAAAGAATCTGGGGATTTTGATGCTAAATTAAAATTTTCTGGTGATACGCTTTTGTTTCATATGCATTCAAATATTTTTGATTTTGATTCTTCACATCAAATACATAAAACATCTTATGTAAAGGAAGATAAAATGAGGTCTTTTTGTGGAGTGATAAATATTTATAATTTTCTTTCAGATTCTTTAAAGTATAATCGCTTGAATGATGCAGGATTTTTGATTGCTCGAATATTTATTAATAAGGATAATCATTTTTTTGTTGAAGGTGATAAGCAGTTAGGCTTCTTGTTTAATGATTTTGTTAATCAGCAAATAGATGAAGTTAAGATTTGTAAAATTATTGATACCGCTATGATTTATGCACTTAATTTTGATTTACAAACACCTAATTTCAATGATGTAAAAGTTGTTTCTTTACATCAAATACTAGATATAAATAACAATCATAAAATTACAACTTCTAAGCGTTTGGGATTTAAATTTTCTTCTGAAACAAATAATGACTAATTTCTTTGAGGAATTAAAAAAAAGTATAAATTTGCAACCTCAATTTTGAGAAAAAGGATGGCCCGTTCGTCTAACGGTTAGGACATGCGGTTTTCATCCGTAAAATAGGGGTTCGATTCCCCTACGGGCTACAAAAAATTTAAAACTATGGCAAATCATAAATCAGCATTAAAAAGAATTAGACAAACTGAAACTAGAAGATTGTTGAATAAGTATAAGAACAAAACTGCAAGAAATGCAGTTAGAGATCTTAGAGCTTCTACTGATAAAAAAGAAGCAACAGCATTATTACCTAAAGTCTCTGCAATGATAGATAAGTTAACTAAAACTAATATTATTCACAAGAATAAAGCCTCAAACTTAAAATCAAAATTAACTAAGCATGTAAATGCATTAGCATAATTTTAAAATATTGGATTATTTAAAAGGGCTTATCATTTGATAAGCCCTTTTTTTTATATTTGTTCCGTGCAAAATTTACTGATTTATATTCCCAAGATAACTGCAAGACATAAGTATGTTTTTAAAGTAATTCTTAATGAGATATATCAAGTTGAATATCAGCTAACTGATGATAAGGACTTTTATTTAACTTCAACTTTACCAAGATTAAATTATTCTAAATCAATTATAATTGATGGAGAGGTATTTGTTGAGTCAGTAGATTTGTTACAAGAAAGACAGATAAATGAGGTGGAAGTTAACTTTGTAGAAATAAATGAGAATCCTTATTTGTTTCCTACTACTCACCAAGAGTCATATCATCATGATTTATTTGCCGCTACTTTTTATCTGGTTAGTAGATATGAGGAATATTTCCCGCACTTGAAAGATAAATACGGAAGGTATAAAGCATCAGAAAGTATTGCTTATAAAGAGGGTTTTTTAAAAAGACCAATTGTAAATATTTGGGGGCAAGAATTCATAACGGTTCTGGAGGATAAATACCCTGAACTTCAAATAAATAAACCTAAGTTTACATATATTTCCACAATTGATATTGATAATGCCTACCTTTATAAAGGGAAGGGATTCGTGCGTTTTTTGGCTTTTCTTATAAAATCGGTTTTGTATTTTAATTTTTCAGAAATAAAACAGGCAGTAGAGGTAGTTTTTAGAAAAAGAAAGGACCCTTATGATACTTATTCATTACAATTTAATCTTCAGAAAAAATATGATTTAAATGTTAAGTATTTTGTTCTCTTAGGTGATTATGGACTGAATGATAAGAATCTATCGCATACAAATAGTAATGTTAATTCTTTGATTAAACGCCTTGCAGATTTAGCTCCAGTAGGAATTCACCCTTCATTTGGCTCAAATAAGAATATTGTAAACTTACAAGAAGAGATAAAAAGATTGGAGTATATCCAAAAAAGAGAGGTTTCTTTGAGTCGACAGCATTTTTTGAAACTGTCCTTACCAGATACTTATAAAAAACTTATTGTTTCAGGTATTACTGATGATTACACAATGGGTTACGCATCCGAATTAGGATTTAGGGCAGGCATTGCCTCATCCTTTACTTTTTATGATTTGGATATGGAACAAGAGT
>CAJQLK010000060.1 GCA_905479165.1 uncultured Flavobacteriales bacterium
TTCAACAATAGGTTTTAATCCTACTGCTGACATTCCAACTGTACTTCCAATAATAAATGCTTCTTGTATTGGCGTGTTGAATACTCTATTGTCTCCAAAGGTTTGTGCTAGGGTTGCTGCTTCACGGAAAACCCCTCCTAATCTTTTTCCAACATCTTGTCCGTATAATAAAGATTCAGGATGTTTTGCCATCAATTCTTTTATTGCAAATAGGGCAGAATCAACCATTACAGTAGCTTCATTATTTTTAGGAGCTCTTTCTCCTTTTTCTTCTAAAATAGGAGTAGGGGCAAAGTCATGCAAAAATAAATCTTCAGGATTTGGATCTTTAGCTTTTAATGCTTTTTTATAATCGTTTTCTACTACTATCTTTGCTTTTTTATCTATCTGAATTAAATCTTTTTCAGTAAAACCATTTGCTAATAGTTCGGCTTGCAATTTTGGAAATGGATCCCTGCTTCTTGCCTCCTCCAAATCATCTCTATACCATTCCATCCTTACGCCAGAAGTGTGGTGATTCAAAAGAGGTACTTTTGCATGAATCAATAAGGGAGTTCTTTTCTCTCTAATTTCCTTAAATGCTTTTTGAATTGTTTCGTATGATTTTGTAAAATCTGTTCCGTCAATGGTATAGGTTTTTAGTCCGAAACCTTTTGCATAATGAGTTGCATCTACTGCTCTCATTTCTGATGCATGTGCTGAAATATCCCATTCGTTATCCTGTACTAAATACAGGATTGGTAATTTTTTAAGTGCTGCCATCTGAAAGGCTTCAGCAACTTCTCCTTCAGTAATAGATGCATCTCCAAAAGAACAAACTGTTACTGGCTCTTCTCCTTTTTCAGGTTTTGTTAGTCCTTCATTTTCTTGGTATTGAATTCCCATTGCAACTCCTGTCGTTGGTATACCTTGCATACCAGTTGCTGAGGATTGATGTGGAATTCTTGGGAATCCTTCTCTGTTTAATGAAGGGTGAGAATAGTAAGTTCTACCCCCAGAAAAAGGATCGTCTTTTTTACAAAGTAATTGCAACATGAGTTCATATGGTTGCATCCCAATTGCTAGTAACATGGAATCATCACGATAGTAAGGTGATACCCAATCGTTTTTGGTGAGTTGTAAACCAACTGCTAATTGAATTGCCTCATGTCCTTTGGAAGTGGCATGTACATATTTTGAGGTAACCTCTTTATTTTCTTCATAAATATCACTCAAAGCACGAGCAGTACACATTAAGGAATATGCTATTTTGTAAATTTCTTTAGGAAGTTTTTTGCTCATTATTTGTTTTTAAATTTTGCTATTGCATTTCTAGTGAAATCAGATAAAACAAGCGTTCCACTACTTACTGCTCTTTCCATTAATAACGTATCCCAATGGTCCGTTCCTTGCCACATTACTTTCTTTAAACCTTCCATTGCTTCAGTGTTAGATTTAGAAAGGGTAGTGGCTAGTTTTTCTACTTCTATATCCATTTCTTCTGATGAATCATATATTTCTGTATATAATCCTTTTTCACGAGCCCAATTGGCGTCAAACCATTTTGTTGCGTTTATTGTCATAGCAGAAAATGCGGATTTTCCTACTTTATGCTCCACAGCAGGACCAACAACAAAAGGACCAATACCAATCGCTAATTCTGAGAGTTTTGCTGATGCAAATTTAGTTGCAAAACAATAGTCAGTTGCAGAAACCATACCAACACCACCACCAACTACTTTTCCTTGCACACGCCCAATAATAAATTTTGGACATTTACGGGCTGCATTTATTACATTAGCAAAACCTGAAAAGAATTTCTTCCCATTTTCTGGAGTGTCAATTGCTACTAGTTCATCAAATGATGCTCCTGCACAAAAAGCTCTTTCTCCTGCACTTTTAAGGATGATTACTTTTATGTTATCATCTTCTCCTGCTTTGGTTATAGTAGTGGCTAATACTGCCAATATATGCCCTGGTAAGGAATTGGATTGTGGATGAAAGAACTCAATTGTCCCTATTCCATTTTCTGTATTTATCTTTACGTATTCTGTCATTTTATTTGTTTTCTTTCTGAATTAATTCGTACAATTTTCTGTGATATTGAATTTGTTTTAGGTTGATGTCATGAGATGACTTCTTTAATAACCTCCATTTAGAACAATAGTCTCACAACCTTCATTAACTCCTAAAATATTACCAAACTTTTGCATATTTTTATTTCTGATCTAATTTACGCACCATAGTTAGAATAGTGGCTAACATTACTGTTTCTCCTTCATCATCATATACATCAACCAGGAATTTTACAATTCCTTTTGCAATATCTTCATCTTCTCTTTTTTCTTGGCTTATTTTTTCTTTTGCTGTAAATCGTACTCCTACGGTCATTCCAGGATATACAGGTTTTGTGAATCTGCATTCATCAATTCCATAGTTTAAAAGTACAGGTCCTTTTGCAGGGTCAACAAATAATCCTGCTGCCTTACTCATAATGAAATATCCATGTGCTACTCGTTCAGTGAAGATGGTTCCATCTAAAGAATTTTCATCCATATGAGCATAGAATTTATCTCCTGAAAGTTCTGCAAACTCATTAATGTTTTCTAGTGTAACTAAATGGGTGTCTGTAATTACGGTATCTCCAATTTCAATTTCTTCAAAGTGTTTACGGAAAACATGAGGTCCATCCGTGTTTTGAGCTCCACCTACTTGATATTGTTTGGTAAGTGCAGTAATAGTTGTTGGGTGTCCTTGTATGGCAGTTCTTTGTAAATAGTGCTTTATACCTCTAACTCCACCCATTTCTTCACCGCCACCAGCACGACCAGGCCCACCATGTGTAAGTAGTGGCATAGGAGATCCATGTCCAGTACTTTCTTTACTACAGGCTTCATTCAACACCAAAATTCTACCGTGCATACTTGCTGAACCTAATACAAATTGTTCTGCAATTTTCATATCATTTGTAATGATAGAACAGACCAAAGAACCTTTACCCATTCTGGCAAGTTCAATTGCTTCCTCTATCGTTTTGTAAGATAAGATAGTCGATACAGGTCCAAATGCTTCCACATTATGACAATCGGTTTTGTTAAACGGATCATCATTTAAAAATAGGATAGGGGAGATAAATGCTCCTTTGTTTTTATCAGCTCCTGTAACTTCAAATTCTTCTAAACTTCCGTAAACAATCTCTTGGGTTTGCGCAAGTTGTTTTACTTTTTCAGTTACTTCTATTTTCTGTTCGTTTCCTGCTAAAGCTCCCATTCTTACTCCATCAACTGAAGGGTCTCCAATAGTAGTTTTGGCAAGTCTTTTTCCTAATGCAATTTGAACGTCTTCAACTAATTTTTCAGGAACAATTATTCTTCTAACAGCAGTACATTTTTGTCCAGCTTTTACAGTCATTTCTTTCTGAACTTCTTTAATAAAAATATCAAATTCTGCAGTCCCAGGAATTGCATCTTCTCCTAAAACAGAACAGTTTAACGAATCTGCTTCCATGTTGAACGAAACTGCTTTTTCTATAAGTCTTGGATTAGATTTTAACATCATTCCTGTAGATGCACTTCCTGTAAAGGTTACAATATCTCCTGTTTCTAAACTGTCAATAATTCCTCTAGCACTTCCACAAATTAATTGTAAACTTCCTTCTGGTAAAATTTTAGAATCTACAATTTCACGAACCATCATTTCGGTAAGGAAACAAGTAAGAGTTGCAGGTTTTACAATAGCAGGTACTCCAGCCATTAAATTCACAGCAATCTTTTCTAACATTCCCCAAATTGGGAAATTAAAGGCGTTAATGTGTATTGCAACACCTTCTCTTGGTGTCATAATATGATGACCTATAAATGTTCCATTTTTAGATAGGGGAGCCATATCTCCATCTATATGATAAGGTAAGTCAGGAAAGTTTTTTCTAAGAGATGCATTGGCGAATATATTTCCTATTCCTCCTTCAATATCAATCCAAGAATCTACTTTGGTTGCTCCTGTTTCTGCACTTAGGGAATAAAATTTATTTTTAATAGAATGTAAATGAAGAGCCAATGCTTTTAACATTAATCCTCTCTGCTGAAAAGTCATTTTCCTTAATTTTGGACCACCCACTTGTCTAGCATAGTCCATCATTTCTGAGAAATCTAAGCCTTTTGATGAAGCGGTACCAATTTGATCTCCAGTTATTGCATTAAAAAGAGGAGTTTCTTCTCCATCTCCCTTTATCCAATTTCCTAATGCGTAATTCTCGTAATTTCTCATTTTGTGTTTTTCCAAGTATCAAATGTAATTTTTTGTTTCTCTTTTCTATTTTCTTCTATTTCAGTTAAAGGGATGCATTCTTTCATTAACTCAGCACATTCTTTTGGGAGCTCTTGATAAAGTTCAGTTCCCTTTGTTTTCCAAGCAAGCATTTCATCAGAAACCTTTCTCTTTATTAGTGCAGGATTGCCTACAACAACTTTTCGGTTTGGTATTTGCATCTCTCCCTTAACAAAACAAAGAGCACCAACAATACACTCATCTCCAACATTAGCATCATCCATTACCACTGCATTCATTCCTACTAAGGTGTTTTTTCCAATGTTAGCTCCATGAATTATTGCTCCATGACCAATGTGTGCATTCTCTTGTAAAACAACATCCTTTCCAGGAAAAATATGAATGATACAGTTGTCCTGAACATTACAACCATCTTCAATTGTAATTTGCCCCCAATCTCCTCTTAGTGAAGCTCCAGGTCCGATATAAACATCCTTTCCGATAATTACATTTCCAATTATTATTGCTTCCTTATGTACAAAAGCACTAGGATCTATAACTGGTTTGTATCCGTTAAATTCGTAAATCATTAATAGTTTTTTAAATTTCTAACAACACCCATCATTTGTACAACATTCACTTGTATCTATTTCTTGTTTAGGCTTATCAATACCACAAGCTTCTTTTGCTAAACAATCCGTTAAAGTAGGTTCTAATATATATTTATCATCTATTAAATTAACAGAATATAATCCTATTGTATAATCTTGATATTCCATCTCAACTTCTAAATTATCTAAATCTTCTTTGATTAATGATTCTGCTTTTTTAATTATTGCAGATAATTTATAGCATGATAATCTATGTTCATAGTCATCTGAAGTCCATAATTGAAAAGTTATTTTAGAGTCTTTTCTCATTACCCCACCACAATCCATAAAGTGTTTGGTTTTTATACCCATTTCAGTAATATGAAAATAAGCTGGAATTTTTATTCCATTTTCAATAATAAATGATAAATCACTTCTATTTTCTAAACTGTTTTTAAATTCTTGTAATGTCATTTTATACTTTTTCAATTATTGTCGCATAACCTTGCCCAACACCAATACACATAGTGACTAAGGCATATCGTTTATTTTGTTTTTTAAGTTCAATAGCAGCAGTTTGCAAAATTCTTGTGCCACTTGCTCCAAGTGGGTGTCCTAAGGCAATTGCACCTCCATTTGGGTTTATTCTTGGGTCATTATCTTTAAGTCCCCATTCTCGAATACAAGCGAGTGCTTGAGCTGAAAAAGCTTCATTCAACTCAATAATATCTATATCTTCCATTGTTAAGCCTGCTTTTTCTAATGCTTTATTGGAAGCCATTACGGGTCCTATTCCCATAATCCTAGGTTCAACACCTGCCACAGCTGAACTTACAATTTTTGCAAGAGGAGTGAGGTTATTTTCTTTCACTCCTTTTTCTGAAGCTAGAAGCATAGCAGCCGCTCCATCATTTAGTCCTGAGGCATTTCCTGCAGTAACTGTTCCTCCATCTTTTTTGAAAGCGGTTCTTAATTTTCCTAAAACTTCTAATGAAGTATCTCTCTTTATAAATTCATCATGTTTAAATGTAATGGGGTCACTTTTTCTTTGTGGAATTTCAACAGGAATTATTTCCTCTGCTAATCTTCCTGAACATTGTGCTTTTGAAGCTTTTATTTGTGAGTTGTAAGCAAACTGATCTTGGTCCTCACGTGAGATATTGTATTTTTCAGCTAAATTTTCAGCTGTATTTCCCATTCCATCTACTCCATATAATTCCTTCATTTTTGGGTTTACAAATCGCCAACCGAAAGAAGAATCGTGCATTTGAGCATCTCTTCCAAAAGGCTTTGATACTTTTGAAATTACCCAAGGTCCTCTTGTCATATTTTCTACTCCACCAGCAATAAACAAATTACCATCTTCAGCCACAATAGCTCTGTGCACATGAATTACGGACGACATCCCTGAAGCACATAAACGGTTTACTGTTTCACCTGGAACCGAAAAAGGTAATCCTGCTAGAAGTAAGGACATACGCGCCACATTTCGGTTGTCTTCTCCTGCTTGATTAGCACAGCCTAAAATTACATCATCAATTTTGCTAGGATCAATACCTGTTCTTTTTACAAGTTCTCTAATTGGAATTGCTCCCAAATCATCAGTTCTCACCTCCTTTAAAGTCCCTCCAAAATTTCCAAAAGGAGTTCTTACTGCATCAATTATATATGTCATAATTTAATTTTCAGGAAACCACTCTTTTCCAGTACGATAAACTGTACCTTTAAAATGAGCAACTTCTAGGTTATCTTGGTTAGTAATTGTAATATAATATAAAGTAGTTTTACTACTTTTATTCATCTCTTTACTAGTAGCAATTAAGATATCTCCACTTGCTACTTTTTTAGTGTGTGAAATGGAAGTTTCAATAGAAACAGCTTGTATACCATTCGCATTTGCAGAAAAAGCTAAACAGCTATCTGCTAATGAGTAAGCAATTCCACCATGCGCAATATTAAAGCCATTAGTCATTTCATCTCTTACAGTCATTTTCAACTTACAAAAACCTTCAGTAATTTCTAAAATTTCAATACCTAGCCACTGGCTAAAAGCATCTCCACTTATCATTTTATCTACTACTTTTTTTGCTAAATTCATTCTAGTAAAAAGTTTTATTAGTTGCTACCATTTGTTTTAATAATGGAGAAGGTCTGTATCTGTCTTCACCATATTCAGCTTGTAAATTTTCTAATTGTTTTAATACATTTTCTAAGCCAATTTCATCCGCCCAAGCGAGTAATCCTTTCGGATAATTTACTCCTTTAGTCATAGCCAAATCAATATCTTCCTTTGTTGCAATATTTAGGAAAAGAGCATCAGCAGCTTCATTAATTAGCATGGCTAATACACGCCATAAAATTACTTTTCCTAATTTTCTATCTTCATTTGCTTGTGGCATCTCAGTGGAGTAATGATAATAACCTCTACCTGATTTTCTTCCTAAGTATCCTGCTTCCATCATTCTTTTCTGTGTGAAAGAAGGCTTATATCTAGGATCAAAATAGAATGCAGTAAATACAGTTTCGGTTACAGTATAGTTGATGTCATTCCCAATATAGTCCATGAGTTGGAAAGGTCCCATTCGGAAATCTCCAAGTTCACGCATTACCCAATCAATAGTAGCAAAATCCGCTATACCTTCTTCATAAATCCTTAGTGCTTCACCATAAAATGGGCGAGCTACACGATTTACAATAAACCCAGGAGTATCCTTTGTTATAACGGTTACTTTATTCCAAGAATCAATAATTGCTTTTGCTTTAGACAAAGTGCTTTCTGTAGTTTGAACTGCCGGAATAATTTCAACTAAAGGCATTAGTGGTGCAGGGTTAAAAAAGTGAATTCCTATAACTCGTTCTGCTTTTTTTAAGGCACTAGCAATGGATGCGATTGATAGGGAAGAGGTGTTGGATGCTATTATACAATCCTCATCTACCAAACTTTCAATTTCAGCAAATACCTTTTGTTTGATGTTCAAATTCTCAATGATAGCTTCAATGACCAATCCGCTCCCCGAAACTTCTTTTATCTCTTTTGTGAAATTAATTCTTTCTAGAATTGCTTCATTTTCTTTTTGGTTTATTCTTTCCTTCTCAACCAGTCGGTTAAGTATTTTTTTTAATTTACTTTCAGCACTTTCTATTGCCCCATCAAAAGAGTCATAAAGGCAGACTTCATGTCCGTTTGTAGCGGCAATTTGAGCAATTCCTGCTCCCATAGTTCCTGCACCAATTACACTTATTTTCATCATTTATTCTCCTTTAAAAGTTGGTTTTCTTTTTTCTAAAAATGCTTGCACACCTTCTTTAAAATCAGCTGAATTTCCTGCAATAGTCTGACATTCATCTTCTATTGTAAGTTGCTCTTCTAAATCATTACTGCAGGATGCATTTAACAATCGTTTTGTAAGTCCTAAACCTTTAGTAGGCATAGCAGCTAATTTACTTACTAGTTTCCAGCTTTCTTGTTCAAAATCTTCAGTTGAGTAGGCTTTATATATCATTCCCATATCTACTGCATCATTAGCAGAAATAGGTTCGGCAGTCATCATTAAAGCAGCAGCTCTCTGCATGCCAACTAATCTGGGTAAAAAGAAGGTTCCTCCGCTATCAGGAATCAATCCTATTTTACTAAAAGCTTGAATAAAGGAAGCGCTTTCTGTTGCTACAACAATATCACAAGCAAGGGCAATACTTGCGCCTGCACCAGCAGCAACACCATTTACGGCAGCTACTATTGGTTTTTCAATATTTCTTATTTTTCTAATGATAGGGTTGTAGTGTTCTTGTACGATTTGTGTTAATTCTGGTCCGTTTGGATCGGTTGCTTCTCCTAAATCTTGTCCTGCACAAAAAGCTTTTCCTGTTGCTGTAATTAAGATTGCTCTTACAACCTTATTCTCATTGCATTTATCTAGTGTTCCTTGTAGTTGTAGAGCCATTTCTTTTACAAAGGAGTGGTATTTATCAGGTCGGTTTAGTGTAATTTTTCCAACACCATTAATTATTTCGTATTGTATCATTATAAAGTATGATTAAAGTGCTAAAATACTAAATAAAAACAGAAATAAATTAGATTAAATACATTTGAAGAACTCAAATGGTTCCAAGCATTCATCACACTTAAAAAATGATTTACAAGCGGTTGAACCA
>CAJQLK010000061.1 GCA_905479165.1 uncultured Flavobacteriales bacterium
AAAGATATGCTCTATCTGTAATTTTTAGAGTTTCATGCACATTATGGTCAGTTATCAAGATACCAATATTCTTTTCTTTTAAAGCAGCGACTATCTGCTGAATATCCTCAACAGCAATGGGATCAACACCTGCAAATGGCTCGTCAAGCAAAATAAACTTTGGGTTAGTGGCTAAAGCTCTTGCAATCTCTGTTCTTCTTCTCTCTCCTCCTGAGAGTAATCCCCCCATATTCTTACGCACATGTTGTAAGCTAAATTCATCAAGCAAAGATTCACATTTTTCCTTTTGCTCGTTTTGACTTAAAGCTGTCATTTCAAGAACAGCCAAGATATTTTCCTCTACACTCATTGTTCTGAAAACTGATGCCTCTTGTGCTAAATAACCAACACCCATTTGAGCTCGCTTATACATAGGAAGTTTTGTAATATTTACATCATCTAAAAAAACATTCCCTTCATTTGGTTTTACCAATCCAACCATCATATAGAATGAGGTAGTTTTTCCTGCTCCATTTGGTCCTAAAAGCCCAACAATCTCACCTTGCTTTACCTCAACAGAAACACCTTTAACTACTGCTCTTTTACCGTAATACTTTACTATTTTATCTGCTCTTAAAATCATGCGTTTGCTTTTTCTTGATTTTTAATAACCTTTGCTGAAATCTTAATACTCATTTCATAAAGTACAATTAAAGGTAATGAAACTAATATCTGTGAGGTTATATCTGGTGGTGTAATAATTGCTGATAAGATAAGAGTAACAACCATTGCGTGCTTACGGTACACTCGCATAAATTCAGGATTCAATAAACCAATTTTAGTTAAGAAATAAACCAAAATAGGCAACTCAAATATTATTCCATTAGCAAAACTAACTGTTGTTACTGTAGAAATAAAGGAAGTTAAACTTATCTGATTTGCAACTGTGCTACTCACTTGATACGAACCTAAAAAGTTAACAGATAAAGGGGCAACAACATAATAACCAAACACTATACCAAGCACAAATAGTAATGAACTAAAAAATACAATTCCTTTAGCTAAATTTGTTTCTCCATCATGCAAAGCAGGTCTTAAAAAACGCCACATTTCCCAAAAAACATAAGGGAATGCCAAAATAAATCCTGCAAAAATAGAAGTGGTTATATGGGCAGAAAACTGGCCACTCATACTAATATTCATCAAACTAAAAGGGGATTCTGTTAAGCATAAAGCATCTTCAAAACCTAAGAAACGAGAGATATTGCAAAGCAATTTATAAGTTAGGAAGTTTGGGTCTTTTGGGCCTAGCAGGATAACATCAAAAACAACATCCTTGTACATAAAAGCAATAATTGCAAAGAACATAATTGCAGCTGCAGCTCTTATTAAATGCCATCTGAAAATTTCCAGATGATCTAAAAATGACATTTCGTTATCCTGTTTGCTCATCTTAAACTACTCCTTCTTTTAATATATCATGTAGATGAACTATCCCAACATATTTTAAGCTATCCATAACTACTAATTGACTAATATTACTTGATTCCATTAATTGCAATGCATCATAAACTAAAGTGTCATTCGAAATTGTTTTAGGATACTCATGCATAATATCATTAGCCTTCAAATCAGTAAATGATGCCCCATTTTCCAACATCCTTCTCAAATCACCATCAGTAATAATTCCTTTCAACTCATCATTATCTATAACAGCAGTTGCACCCAATCTTTTATTTGAAATCTCAATAATCACTTCATTTATTGATGCCTCAACTCTAACTGTTGGATTATTTTCTGCTGACAAAATATCAGATATTTTTAAATACAAACGCCTACCTAAAGTTCCTCCAGGATGAAAACGAGCAAAATCCTTATCAGTAAAATCTTTGCACGCTAACAAACTAACTGCAATTGCATCACCCATTACTAATTGTGCAGTTGTTGATGATGTTGGTGCTAAGTTATTCGGACAAGCTTCTTTTTCAATACTAACATCTAATACAAAATCAGATTCTTTAGCTAAAAAGGAATTCATATTTCCTGCTAAAGCAATAATCGAATTTCCCATTTTTTTAATAAGAGGAAGTAAAGCTGTAATTTCAGGTGTATTTCCACTTTTTGAAATACAAATCACTACGTCACCACTTTGAATATTGCCTAAATCACCATGTATTGCTTCAGCTGCATGCACAAAAATAGCCGGCTGTCCAGTAGAATTAAATGTAGCAACCATCTTATTTGCAATGTTTGCACTCTTCCCAATTCCCACTACAATAAGCCTACCTTTAGCATTAAGTATCAAATTGATAACATTTACAAAATCATCTTCTATTCTATTTTGTAATTTAGAAATAGCATCAACCTCAAGTAAGATTGTCTCTTTTGCAATTTTTTTTATTTCAGCTGAAGATTTCATAAAAATAAAGTAGTATATTCGTTCACACAAAAACCGCAACAAAAGTATTACATTTTTATCATAAATGAGCATATCTACAGAAACACTACATAAAAACCTAAAAGAAATCTTTGGGTTTAACGCTTTTAGATCTGATCAAGAAGAAATAATAATAAATCTTCTAGATGGAAATGACAGCATGGTAATCATGCCAACAGGAGGTGGAAAATCAATGTGCTATCAATTACCAGCACTTATTTCTGATGGATGTGCTATTGTTGTTTCTCCTTTAATTGCTTTAATGAAAAATCAGGTTGATGTTTTAAGAGGGTATTATCATAATGAAAGTATTGCCCATGTTTTGAATTCTTCTTTATCAAAAACTCAGACTAATCAAGTAAAAGAAGATATTGCATCAGCAAAAACAAAACTACTTTTTGTAGCACCCGAGTCTTTAGTGAAAAAGGAAAATACTGAATTTTTCAGAACGGTTAAAATTAGTTTCTATGCTATTGATGAGGCACATTGTATCTCAGAATGGGGACATGATTTCAGACCAGAATACAGAAACCTAAAAAAAATTATTGATGATATTGGTCAAGCTCCAATAATTGCACTTACAGCAACTGCAACACCAAAAGTAAGGCATGATATCATGAAAAATTTACACATGTTGGATAGCAAGTTATTTCTTGACTCCTTTAATAGAAGGAACCTATTTTATGAAATACAACCTAAAAAAGATGTCGCAAAACAAATCATCCAATATATTAGTAACCGTAAAGGAGAATCAGGCATTGTATATTGCTTAAGTAGAAAAAAAGTAGAGGAAATTGCTGAAGTTCTTCAAATAAATGGAATTAATGCCTTGCCCTATCATGCAGGTTTAGAAGCTAAAAAGAGAGTAGCTCATCAAGAGGCATTTTTAATGGATGATTGTGATGTAATTGTTGCAACTATTGCTTTTGGGATGGGAATTGATAAGCCAGATATTCGCTTTGTGGTGCATCACGATATTCCTAAAAGTTTAGAAGGATATTATCAAGAAACTGGTAGAGCAGGGAGGGATGGTGGAAAGGGGGACTTAGTTACCTTTTACGACTATAAAGATATTGAAAAGTTAGAAAATTTCTTGCAAGGAAAACCTGTTGCTGAGCAAGAAGTTGGAAGACTTTTAATCATGGAAACTATTGCATTTTCTGAAACATCAATGTGTAGAAGAAAATATTTATTACACTACTTTGGTGAGGAATTTGATGCTGTAAAATGTGAGGATATGTGTGACAACTGCAAGAATCCTAAAGAAAAGATTGAAGGTAAGGATTTTGTAAAATTATTGCTTGAAGGAGTTGAGGGAGCAAGAGGAAGGTTTAAACCTAAAGAAATGGCAAAGATAATGATGGGAGAAAGCAACTCTCTTATCAAACAAAACATGTCGCAACTTGGTGATGTATTTGGAACAGGAAAAGATAAACCATTAGGATTTTGGCACTCAATAATCAGGCAAGCATATGTAAAACAACTCCTAACAAAAGAAATTGAAAGTTACGGACTTTTAAAATTAACTGACGCAGGTAAGGAATTCATAAAAGAACCTTATAGTTTTATGATAACTGAAGATCATGATTACGAATCAGTTGCTACTAGCAGTAGTGGAAACCAGAAAGGACAAGCTGCAGACCCATTGCTATTTAAAATACTAAAAGATTTAAGGAAGAAAATAGCTAAAAAAGTTGGGCTACCACCATCAATTTTGTTCATGGAACCATCTTTAATTGATATGGCAAATCAGTATCCAATAACTATGGAGGAGCTTGCTCAAGTTCAAGGAGTAGGTACTGGAAAAGCAAAAAAATATGGTTTAGAATTTATCTCTACTATTATGGAGTATGTTGAGGAACATGAGATTGATCGACCACAAGACATTGTAGTTAGAACTGTGGCATCTAAATCCTCTAATAAAATTTACATCATACAATCATTAGACAAAAAATTATGCATTGATGATATCGCAAAAGGAAAAGGATTATCTACTAAGGATTTGCTGACAGAAATGGAAGAGATTGTAGAGAAAGGTACTCGCCTAAATCTTGACCATATTATAATTGACATGATGGATGAAGAAGAAAGAGAAGAAATTCATGACTTTTTTAAAGAAACAGAAGAATTCTCTTTTGATGAAGCAAGAGTTGAATTTGATGAAGAAGAATTTTCTGATAATGAAATACGATTATTACGAATTGACTTTATCTCAAAAGTAGCAAACTAATGAAAACATTGATATTATCAAGTTCTCTTTCTGAGAACTCCCGTTCCTATTTACTATGCAAAGCTGTAATGGGAGAACTAATTGCAAGAGGAAACAATATTACTTTTGTAGATGCTATGAATATACCCATGCAACCAGTACACAGAGGAGGAACACCTGAAATGGAAACTTTAGCCAGGCAAGTGGATGAGGCTGACAATATCATTATAGGCATGGGTGTGCACTGTTATAGCGTAAATGATAGTTTAAAAATTTTATTAGATGCTTGTTTTGGAAAAGCAACTGGTAAGTTCTATGGAATATTGTGTGCTGCAGGAGGAGAAAGAAGTTATCTATCTACAATGCAACTTACCCAAATTTGCATGAATGAATGGCGCATGATGCAATTACCAAGAATTGTTTATGCTACTGGAAAAGATTTTAAAGAAGATATTATTATTTCATCTGAAGTGCTAGAAAGAATAGCCCTTTTTTCAGAAGAATTCCATACAATAGGGAATAAATTATCTTAATTATTTATAGCCAGGTAAGCCATTAATCCCATCCCGATTTTTAATGATTGCTCATCAATATTAAAGCGAGAAGTATGCAAGCCATGGGTAATACCTTTGCTTTTATTAGCTGTACCTAAACGATAAAAAGTGGACGGAACTTCATGGGAATAATAAGAAAAATCCTCAGCCGTCATTCTAATAGGCAAGTCAATTACATTACCCTCACCCAAATAATGTTTTGCGAAAGCAATGGACTTTTTAGTTAAAGACTCATCATTCACTAAGCAAGGGTAGCCTTTACGAATATCAAAGTCAATTTCTAGCTTATATGCTTTAGCAATAGCATTTGAAATTGCTAATATTTTATCATGTGCTAATGCTCTGAAACTCTCATCCATTGCACGCAAAGTACCTTTTAAGTTTACTTGTTCCGGAATAACATTTGTTGAGCCTAATCCTTCAATAAACCCAATTGCCAATACAGAAGGTCTATCTTTTTCTTTTTCAAAAGAGATGTCTAACTGAGTAATTAATTTGGCAGCAGCCAATAGTGGACTATTGTACTTATCAGGCAATGCTGCATGCCCCCCTTTCCCCTTAATCGTTATATGCAATTCATCAGTTGATGCCATGTATTTACCTGTGCAGAAACCTACTTTCCCAACCTCTAAATCAGGAAATACATGCTGTCCCAACATTTTCTCAACCTTAGGGTTTTCAAGCACGCCCTCTTTTATCATTTGCTGAGCTCCTCCAGGAAGCATCTCCTCAGCAGGTTGAAAGATAAACTTCAAGCTACCTTCCCACTCCTGTTTTAGGCTATTTAATATTTTAACAACACCAAGCAAAGAGGCCGTGTGCGCATCATGCCCGCAAGCATGCATGACTCCTTTATTTACCGAACAATAATCAATGTCATTTTCCTCAGTAATTGGTAAAGCATCAAAATCAGCACGCAAAGCAAGAGTTTTTGAACTTGGATTGTTTCCTTCTAATAAAACTACAATACCAGTATCAGCAATATCTTCAGTAAAAGAAATCCCCCAACTTATGAGTATGGATTTTATGTAAGAAGAAGTTTTATGTTCATTAAAAGATAATTCAGGGTTTTTATGAATGTATCTTCTAATCTCAACAATTTCATCATACGATGCTTCGACTAATTGTTTTATTTTTTCTATCACTTTGTGAAAATCAATTTAATTGCAGCAAATAACATTACAACACCAAATACTTTTTTTATAATTTCTGGATTTAAACTTAAAGACCATTTAGATCCAAAATAACCGCCAATCACAAAAGTAAGAGCTATAACAACAGCATATTCCCATTTTACATACCCAGATTTAAAATAGTTTATTGCGGCTAAAATTCCAATTGGAGGTAACATTGCAACAATTGCTGTGCCTTGTGCTTCAAGTTGTGACAACGCCAAAAACATCATCAGTAAAGGAATCATCAAAAGACCCCCACCAACTCCAACAAACCCACTTAACATTCCTGCAAGTAAACCAATAATTATTAAAACAATAAGTGTAGAAAAACTCATACTACAAATATAGAAATGAATTTTAGGGATACCACAAATGAATCTTATAGTTTTCATACATTAATTAACATATCTTTGCAAAGTAAAAAATATACTATGAAAGTTACAACATTAATATTTAATCAATTTCAGGAAAACACTTACATTATTTCTGATAACACAAAGGAATGCATTATAATTGACCCTGGTTGCTATCAAGATTTTGAGAGAACTGAGTTGACCGATTTTATTAAAACCAAAAACCTAAAACCAGTAAAACTTATCAATACACATTGCCATATTGATCATGTTTTAGGCAACAAATTTGTGAGTGAACAATGGGATTTAGAATTATATGCGCACAAGGAAGATTTACCATTACTTACAAATGCAGGAGCAGTTGCCAAAATGTATGGATTTGAAAAATATGAAGGATCTCCTTATCCAAAACATTTCTTAGAAGAAGGAGATACGCTTAAATTTGGGGCAAGTGAACTTGAAATTATTTTTGCGCCAGGACATGCGCCAGGACACATCTGTTTACTAAGTAAAAAAGAAGGGTTTATTATTGCTGGAGATGTGCTTTTTAATGGAAGTATCGGCAGAACAGATTTGCCAGGTGGAGATTACGATACATTAATTGAAAGTATTAAAACTAAACTTCTTCCATTGGATGAAAATACTATTGTTTATTGCGGGCATGGACCTTCAACTAGCATTGGAAAAGAAAAAATGAGTAATCCTTTTTTGGTTTAAACCCTCTCAGTTTCTCCTTTGGATTTTAAATCAGCAACAAATTGTTTTATTTTTTGTTCATCTTCTTTTTTACAGACGAGTATCGTTCCCTCATTTTCAACAACTATATACCCTTGCAATCCCTGTATAACTACTAACTTATCCTCAGAAACTTTCACCAAATTATCAGAAGAGTCATACATCATTACATTATTTCCCTGAATCGTATTCTTATATTCATCCAATTCAAGATGAGAATATAATGAACCCCAAGTGCCTAAATCACTCCAACCAAAATCAGCAGGATAAACATATACATTGTCAGATTTTTCCATTATTCCATAATCAATAGAAATATTTTTACAAGCCGGAAAAACCCTGTCAATAAATTCATTTTCGTTAATAGTATTATAGAATTGCCTTCCTTCATCAAAAACTTCATACATATCTCTTAAATGCTTACGATAAGCTAAAGTTATTGACTTTGAGCTCCAAATAAACATTCCAGAGTTCCATAAGAAATCGCCACTATCTAAAAAATTAAGTGCTAACTCCTGATTTGGTTTTTCAGTAAAAGTTTTAACCTTTCTAGCTTTTTTAGATCCAGACAAATTATCTTCAGAAAATTGAATATACCCATAACCAGTATCTGGACGAGATGGCGTAATTCCTAATGTTAAAAGCACATCATTTTTCGCAACAATATCTAAGCATTCATTTGTCACTCTTACAAACTCTTCCTCTTTTAAAATAATATGATCGGAAGCTGCAATTATCATATTAGCATCCTCATTCATACTTTGAATTTTGAAAGCTGCATAAGCTACACATGGTGCAGTATTTCTCATTGCTGGTTCACAAAGAATATTACTTTCTACAACATTTGGCAACTGTTCCAAACACAAATTCTTATAATTTTTATTTGTTACAATAAGTATATTTTCAGGTTGGCAAATTCGTTCTAAACGGCTAAAAGTTTGTTGGATTAATGTTTCTCCTGTTCCTAAAATATCTAAAAACTGTTTTGGAAAAGAGGATTTACTCATTGGCCAAAATCTTGAACCTATCCCTCCTGCCATTATTACTGCATAATTATTTCTATTCATCATCTTATATCTTTTTCAAAAAAATCGGTTGCTAAAATACAACAATTAAACTGACAAATTATTGCACACTTTCAACTTCTGCAAGCGGATGAAACAAATACACTTTATTTGTTTTAATTTCAACACACTTAAAACGCTTACTCAATTTTATCCCTTTTTCAAAAACTTTACCATTACTAAGTTTAAATATAACTCCCTCTGATAAATCAGAAATAGTAAGTAAATTTCTTGTATCATAATTTCTTAAAACTTTTGACAATTCAACATCAGAAAAAGTTGATGCTTTTGGAGTAATAATATGATTGCTCAAAACTTTTAAAATATCCTCAGGGAAGTAATCAGGAGTTAAAAAGTTTAACATCATAGACTTGAAAGTCAGCTTCCAACTATCACCATGAGGTTTAACTGAGTTTGTATGTTTTTTAAAGACAAATGCATGAGCTAACTCATGAGTAAAAGTAATCAGGAAAGCATACTTATTCAGATTATTATTCACACTAACAATCAGCTTATTCCCTCTAACTTTAAAATCACCTAACTTAGTTTTTCTAGGTGATGATACAACTACTGTTGCGTTTAACTCCTCAACCCAACATTGCAATAGATCAATACTTTTATCTGGAACGAATGAGTGAAAGGTCAGCATTTAGCTTAACAATTGAAATGCTATAAAACTAGACAAATAAGCCATTACACCCATATACAAAAACTGAATGATTGGCCATTTTATATGATTTGTTTCTCTATACACAATCGCAAGAGTACTCATACATTGCATTGCAAAAGCATAAAAAAGCATCAATGAGATTCCAACTGCTGGGGTAAAAAATTTCTCGCCATCCTGCCTCTTGACATCAGCCAATCTTTTTTGAATTGATCGAATATCATCATCACCAACACTATATATAGTAGACATAGTTCCTACAAAGACTTCACGAGCTGCAAAAGAAGTAAGTAAAGAAATTCCTATTTTCCAATCAAAACCAAGTGGTTTAATTGCTGGCTCAATAGATTTTCCAATTATTCCTGCATAAGAATGCTCTAATTTGTCAGCTGAAATCTGAATTTCTGCATTTTCAATCCCTGCCCACTTTTGTTCGATTTGCTCAAACTTATTGCCAGGAGCAAAAGATGAAAGTACCCAAAGTACAATTGAAATTGCAATAATTATCTTACCCGCATCAAATAAAAACACTTTTACTTTTTCAATAATAGTATAAAGTACAGTTTTCCAATCAGGAATTTTATAAGAAGGCATTTCCATTATATAATAGGATCGCTCTTTTGACTTTATAATAAACTTCATAAAGAACGCAATTGCGATTGCAGACACAAAGCCTATTAAGTAAAATGCCATCATTACTAAGCCTTGCAAGTTAAATCCTAAAAATTCATCAGCAGGAATAACCAAAGAAATAATTAAAGTATAAACAGGTAAGCGAGCTGAACAACTCATTAATGGAGTAACCATAATAGTAATCAATCTTTCCTTCCATGATGAGATTGTACGAGCCGACATTATTGCAGGAACAGCACATGCAGCACCACTCAATAAAGGAATAATTGACCTCCCGTTTAAACCCACTCCCCTAAGGAGTTTATCAGTAATAAAACTTACCCGAGCCATATAACCTGTGTCTTCCAGGAAAGCAATAAATGCAAATAAAAATGCTATTTGAGGAACAAATATAACAATCCCTCCAAGACCAGCTAAAATACCATTTACCACCAAGTCATTCAGCATTCCTTTAGGCATTGAATCAGCAGTAAACTGCTGTAAATTTGTAAATAGTTCATCAATCAATTCCATTGGGTATGCTGACCAAGAAAATACTGCCTGAAAAAGTAAAAATAAAATTGATAAGAAAACTACATATCCAAAAATTGGATGAATCAAAACATCATCAATCTTTTTTGTAAGCATATACTTTCCAATAGGGGTTCCTTTTTTAACGGTAGACTTTATTACTTTATCTATCTGAGCATATCGCTTTACTGTTTCCTTAGCTTGAGCTCTTTCGGGAATAATTTCTTCTATTTTACAAAGTTGATTTAAAGCACATCTATTATCTATTTCGCCACTTAATTTTTGCTTACAAAGCGCCATAAAAGAAGCAAAATTATTTTCTACTCCTCTAATTTTATTTGCTTGCTCAATTACTCCTTTAAATAATTTAGCCACTTCTAAAAAAGGAAATTTAGGTTTTTTATCAATAGAATCAATAATTATCTCTTTCAAAGCAACAATCCCCTTTCCTTTCCTTGCATTTATTGCAACAACAGGAATCCCTAATTCTCTTGAAAGTAAATTAACATCTACAACAATTCCTTTTTTAGTAGCAATATCAACCATATTTAAGGCCAAAACAACCTCCATATTCAAGTCAATAATTTGAGTAAGCAAAAATATTGAACGCCTTAAATTAGTTGCGTCAGCTATTACAACTGTTACATCTGGATAATCTTCATTATCATTATTACAGAGTGTTTGCTGAGCAACTTGCTCATCCATTGACTTTGGAAATAAAGAATATGTTCCAGGTAAATCAATAATTTCTGCAAGAACTTTTTCTGATAGAATTGCCTTTCCAGTTTTCTTTTCCACAGTAATTCCTGGATAATTTCCAACTTTTTGTTTTAATCCTGTAAGTGCATTAAAGAGAGTAGTTTTTCCTGAATTAGGATTACCTGCAAGAGCGATTTTTAAATTTTTACTACTCATTCACTAATAATTTAACCTCAATACTGATAGCATCTTCTTTTCTAATACTTAATACATATGACGAAATTAATATAGCTATTGGCCCTCCAAAAGGTGCTTTTCGGACAACTTCAAACTGCTCACCAGGAGTACATCCCATTTCTAACAATTTCTGTTCCAATAAATTATCTGAAATATCAAGCATTTCTCCCTTTGCCCCTATGCTTAAATCCGCTAAAATTTTCATGGCGCGAATATAACTATTTAGAAGAGTTCTAAACTAAATTACTTGAAATTAATTAGCGTTTGATGAGAAATTAGGACAAGTATTGCAACCATTTTTCTTTGTTGCTCCGCAAGAAGTAAGTAAAAACAAAGTAATAATAAATAAAAGATGATATTTTTGTATTCTCATAAGTATTGCAAATTTAAACAAATTACTTAATTACTACTCAAATGTTAAAACTACTTAAACATCTAGGACAATACTTTATCATGATGAATAAAGTGATTAGTAAACCTGAGAAATTTAAAGTTTTTTGGAAGCAATTATTGTTAGAAATTGAAAAAGTAGGGCTTAACTCAATAGGCATTGTACTTTTTATATCCTTTTTTGTGGGAGGTGTTGTGAGCATCCAAACTGCTATTAACATGAGTAATCCCTTACTCCCAAAATACTTAGTTGGATTAGCAAGCCGTGACTCATTAATCTTAGAATTTTCACCAACTATGATATCACTAATTCTAGCTGGGAAAGTAGGGTCAAGCATTGCCTCTGAACTTGGAAGTATGAGGGTTAGCGAACAGTTAGATGCTCTTGAAATAATGGGAGTAAATTCAGCCTCATTTTTAATCTTACCAAAAATAATTGCTAGCATATTCTTTTTCCCATTTTTAGTAATAATGAGTATGGGAATAGGAATGATTGGCGCTTGGATTGGAGGGCTATCTGTAGATTTAAAAACAGTAGATTTTCTATCAGGACTAAAATATGAGTTCACCCCTTTTTATGTGACCTATTCTCTGGTAAAGACAGTAGTTTTTGCTTTTATAATAGCCTCAGTATCATCATATTTTGGTTATTTTACAAAAGGAGGTTCAATTGCAGTTGGAAAATCCAGCACAAAAGCAGTAGTTTCTAGTAGTATTCTCATCCTAGTTTGTAATTTCATCCTTACAAATCTTCTTTTAGCATGATAGAAATTAAAAATATAGAAAAACACTTTGGAGATGTTCATATCTTAAAAGACATGACTTATAAATTTGAACAAGGAAAAACAAATCTTATTATTGGGGAAAGTGGTTCCGGAAAAACTACTTTGCTAAAAATTTTAGTTGGGCTTTATAAAAATGATAATGGTTCAGTTCTATTTGATGGTATAGATGTAAATAAAATGAAACGAAAAGAGAGGAAAGCTTTACGCCAAGAAATTGGAATGCTTTTTCAAGGAGGTGCTCTTTACGATTACATGAATGTAGAAGAAAACATCATGTTCCCTTTAACTATGTTTACAGAAAAAACGGAAGAGGAAAAATTAGAAAGAGTCAACTTTTGTTTGAACAGAGTCAACCTTGATGGTAAAAACCATCTAATGCCATCAGAATTAAGTGGAGGAATGATGAAAAGAGTATCTATAGCCAGAGCAATAGTTATGGAGCCAAAATACTTACTTTGTGATGAGCCAAACTCTGGGCTAGATCCAAAAACTTCAATTTTAATTGATAACTTGATTCAAGAAATTACAAAAGAATATAACATTACAACTATTGTAAACACACATGATATGAACTCAGTAATGGAAATTGGAGAGCATATTGCATATATCAATAAAGGTGAAATTTGGTGGACAGGAAGCAAAGAAGATTTGATTAAATCAGAAAATAAAGAGTTAAATGACTTTGTATTTGCATCAGAATTATTCAAAAGAATAAAAAATGTCTAATGAAGAATGTAAGAGCTAAAAAACATCTTGGTCAACATTTTTTAAATGATGAGAAAATTGCATTAGATATCACAAATTTATTATCAAATGAAGCAAAAAATGTGGTAGAAATTGGGCCTGGAATGGGTGTACTAACTCAATACCTAGTAAAGAAAGATTACAAAACAGAAGTAGTAGAAATTGACAGAGAAAGTGTGTTTTATCTAAGATTAAACTATACTGACTTAGAAATTTATGAAGGTGATTTTCTACAACTTGATCTAAAAGAACAATACCCGTACAACTTTTCCTTAATTGGAAATTTCCCTTACAATATCTCCTCTCAAATATTATTTAAAGCATTTAAAAACAGAGATCAAATCCCTGAAGTTGTTGGAATGTTTCAAAAGGAAGTAGCAGAAAGAATTGCCTGTAAAAAAGGCAAAAAAAGAGGAATACTTTCCGTTTTTCTGCAAGCTTTTTATGATATTGAGTATTGCTTTACAGTTGATGAACATGTATTCAACCCACCTCCAAAAGTAAAATCAGGAGTAATAAAATTAGTAAGAAATAGCAGAAAAGAACTGCCTGTTGACGAGAAAAAATTTAAAAGAGTAGTAAAAGCAGGATATAATCAAAGGAGAAAAACTTTGAAAAATGCAATGAAACCATTTGAGATAATAAATGAAAATGAAATTGCAGATTTATTAGCTTTACGAGCTGAACAATTATCAGTTGATGATTTTATAAAACTCACAAATCATGTCAGATAAAATAGAAATAAATAGCGCATATATTGATGAGCTAACTTCACTAATTGAATCACAAAACTCAAAAGAATTAATTTCAAAAATAGTGGAGTTACACATTGCTGATATTGCTGAAATTATTGGAGATTTATCATTAGAAAATGCAAAATACTTATTTGAACTTATCTCAGATGAGGAGAAATCAGCAGCCGTATTAGTTGAGCTAGAAGATGATACTAGAGAAGAACTACTAGAAGATTTATCTGCTAAAGAAATTGCAAAAGAAGTAATTGATAACCTAGAATCAGATGATGCAGCAGATCTCATTGGAGAATTATCAGAAGATAAAAAAGAAGAAGTTTTATCTTATATTGAAGATGAGGATCTTGTAAGTGATATTTCAGACTTACTTACATATCCTGAAGACACTGCCGGTGGGTTAATGGCAAAAGAGCTGATAAAAGTAAACGAAAACTGGAATACCGTTCAATGCCTTAAAGAAATGCGAAAGCAGACAGATGATGTAAAGAAAGTTTACACAATATATGTAGTAGATGATAATGACAAATTACTAGGACTTCTTTCATTAAGAAAACTTTTACTTACAGAAAGATCAACTTCAATACAAGATATTATCACTACAGATATTATATCTGTAAAAGCTACAACTGATGATAAAGATGTTGCAAATATAATGCAGAAATACGATTTAGTTGCACTGCCTGTAATTAATGACTTAGGAAGATTAATTGGAAGAATTACAGTTGATGATGTAATGGATGTTGCAAAAGAAGAAGCGGAGAAAGATTATCAAATGGCTTCTGGTATATTAGAAGGTGTAGAGAGCAGTGATAGTGTATGGGAACTTACAAGAGCTCGATTACCTTGGTTACTTATTGGAATGATAGGCGGTTTATTAGGTGCAGAGGTAATTGGAATTTTTGATTTAAAAGAAAATCTTGAACTCGCATTTTTCATTCCCTTAATTACTGCAATGGGAGGAAATGTTGGAGTACAATCAGCAGCAATAGTTGTACAAGGATTGGCAAATGACTCGCTTAAAATGGAAAATTTATTTCAAAAAATCATAAAAGAATTCGGTGTGGGATTATTTAATGGGATAATTTGTTCAGTTATTATTTTAGGTGCAGCTTTTGGTTTAGGATACAGTGTGGAACTCAGCCTGACAGTAAGTATTTCATTACTAGCAGTAATTGTTTTTGCTGCAGTATTTGGAACATTTATTCCTTTAACATTAGAAAAATACAAGATTGATCCCGCATTAGCGACCGGTCCTTTTATCACTACCGTAAATGATATACTTGGTTTGTTTATTTATTTCTGGATTGGACAAGCTATTCTTGGACAAGCCATACTATAATATGAAAATCCTATTTATAGATACCATACACCCTCTTTTAAAAGTTGAGTTAGAAAAACTAAACTACATCTGTGATACAGCTTATAAAAAAAGCAAATCAGAAATTGAAGAAATTATCAGCAATTATGAGGGAATAATCATCAGAAGTAGATTTAAAATTGATAAGCATTTTATTGACAAAGCAACTAACTTAAAATTTATAGCACGAGCAGGAAGTGGACTAGAAAACATAAACACAGAATACGCACAAAGTAAAAATATAAAATGTTACAATGCTGCTGAAGGGAACAGACAAGCAGTTGCTGAACATGCCATTGGCATGCTCCTTTCTTTATTTAATAACCTTAATAAATCTGACCAAGAAGTAAGAAATGGAGTTTGGGAAAGAGAAGAAAATAGAGGTTTAGAACTTTCAGGAAAGACTATAGGAATTATTGGTTTTGGGAATAACGGATCAGCTTTTGCAGAAGCGTTAAAAGGGTTTGATGTAACTATATTAGCTTATGATAAATATTTAAATAATTATACCCACCAAAGTAGTATGGAAAATATCTTTAAAAAAGCAGATATTGTAAGTCTACATATTCCATTAACTGAGGAAACTACTTGTTTGGTAGATGATAATTTTATTAATAGTTTTGAAAAAGATTTCTACCTGATAAATACGGCAAGAGGGAAATGCGTTAACACTATTAGCTTAGTAAAAGGGTTAAATAATGAAAAAATTAAGGGTGCTTGCCTTGATGTATTAGAAAACGAAAAAACATCTTTTGAGAACTTGACTAAAGACGGACTTACAACTGAAATGCAACACTTAATTAATAGTGAAAAAACGATCCTATCCCCTCATATTGCAGGCTGGACACACGAAAGCAATATTAAAATTGCTAAAATTTTGTTAGGGAAAATTACTTCTTCTCTTCAATAAGTGTTGCTATCTCCTCTCCCATTTTTTGCATACTAACAGCTGCATCATTTAAAGAGTTAATAGCTGACTGCTTTACAGAAATAAAAGTGTCTCCAATAGAAGAAAACATTTCTTGATAATAGGAAATTCCTTCATTCATATTTGTAGTAAACCCATTCAAATATCTTCCTGATTTTCTTCCCCAATCTTCTTTGTGCTCTTCTATCTTTTCGGAAAGGTATTTTAAATACATACCTAATTCATTTACAAACATATGGGGTCTGTCAGTACGAACAACACCCTCATCACCAGTATATATGTGATGTGACATGTCTTGCAGAGATAACTCCTGATTAAAATAAGCCATATTAGGACCAGGGCAAATTGAAACCCCTTTACTTTCTCGCGTTTCTACCCCATAATTAATAACTGCAGTAGCTGCCAATCCCATACACAAGCAGGTTTTTTCGGTAATTTTATCAGAAATTCCTTTCTCTTCAATTTTATTTTTTTGAAATAAACGAGAAGCGGTGCATACTCCTTGTGTCCCATACTCATCACTCAGAGCCAAGAATTTTCTAGGACAAGGACTCCCTGGTTTTCCTTCTTCAATTTTTTGAAATTTTTCTACATCTTTTGATGAATTTCTCAAGTTATTAAACGGAACTCCTAGAGGAGAGACATTACTTAAATACAAATCTTTTTCCTTTGCTTCTTGTAATTGTTTCATTGTCGCTTTATCAACAGTAGTTGCTTCAGGAACTAATAAAAATGGCGTTCCCCATCCTACAGTATCTAATTTATAATGGTCAATTAAAAAATCATGCTCCTCAGCAGTTGCAACTCCACCTTGTGCTGTAATAGTAACAGCCAAAGTATCATTTGGCACTACTTTTCCATTAGCCTCTAATGCTGTTTTGCAAATTGCATAAAGTTCATCAACTAATTCTTGTCTTCTATCTCTGAATTCTGCTAATATTGGCCCCATTAAATAACCATCAGTTGCAAAGGCATGACCTCCACAATTCAAGCCTGATTCTATACGATATTCTGAAATCCAAAGTCCTTTTTTAGCTAAAAATTTACCTTGAATAATTGCTGATCGATAATCAGAAACTTTTAAAATTATCTTCTTTTTAATATATCCACTTGCATCAGGGAAAAAATCATCAAAATGAGCAATATACCCATATAGTCTTGGATTCATTCCTGCAGAAAAAATTACAGAAGAAGCTAAATCAGAATTAGCATATCCTCTTAGTCCTGCATGAGCGTCATTATATTTTGAAGGTAACTCCTCTTTTTTATAATAATTCTTCTTATCAACTTTAGTCATGATGTTTACATCAATACTTCCCATTGACAAATTATCCTTTAACCAAACTGATAAGTCCTCAAAACTAAATGAATTTTCAATTAACTTATTGAATTCTCTCTTAACAGCACTACTGTCAGGCAACATTGCAAAATACTTCTTAACCTCTTCAAATTTATCTTTAGTAGAAGCAGTAAATTCATCAAATTTATCAGAAACAATTTTATTTACCATATCCAAATATGCAGTAATTCTCTCAGCTCTATAATCAACTGTATTGTTCTTAATTTCATCATAATAAATATCATTCAAATCAGAATAATACTTTCTTAATCGCTCCAACAAAACATCATCAGCCAATGCAATTACAGTATTGATACCATAATGGGCTACTTTTAATGGAGAGTCTGCCGTAAAAGCTGTTCCCATTACAGGAATATGAAAAGTATGTTTTGAAGTCATATTATCTTTAAGAATTTAATGCAAAGATACGTATTAAAAGGATATGATTTACTTTGCTACTATTTGCAAAGTATTTCTAGATTTTTGTTCTAAAATTACATCTTTGTTCTTAACAAGACTCTGTACTGAATCACTTGTATAGTGTCTGATAGTATAAAGCCTTAAACCATCATTAAAAAATACCTCAAAATCATTTTTTAAATCATCCAAAAGTCTTGGAACTTTATAAGAATCATTATCAATACAAATAGAAAATGAAACGGCTGAGTTTTGCATCATATTAGCTCTAAAACCATGTTTTGATAAAAGCGTAAATATCTTACTCATGTGTGTTTCCAAAATAAAAGACAATGAAGTATCAGAAATTGAAATCAGAATTTGATTCTCCTTAATAATATATGATGGTATTTTAGGGCTAGTTGCAATGCCTTCTGAAATTTCAGAACCTCTTTCTTTTGGCCTAACAAATGACTTAATATATAAAGGTATACCCTTCTGCTTTAAAGGCTGTATTGTTTTGGGATGTATTACTTTTGCGCCAAAATAAGCCAACTCAATTGCTTCATCAAAAGAGATTTTATTTAATAAAGTAGCGTCACTATAATACTTAGGATCGGCATTCATCATTCCAGGTACATCTTTCCAAATCACAACCTCATTAGCATTTAAAGCAAAAGCCAAAATAGCTGCTGAAAAATCACTGCCCTCTCGACCTAAAGTTGAGGTAAAGTTTTCTGAAGTACAACCAATAAAACCTTGAGTAACTGTATGTTTTTCTTTAATTTGATTATTGATAAAAGAAACAGTAGTTTTCCAATCTACTTTTGCATTTCTGTAAGCATTATCAGTTCTAATTAAATCACGAGCATCAAACCATTTATTAGCATACCCAATTTGACACAAGTAAGCACTCATAATTTTAGTTGAAAGAAACTCCCCAATAGACACTATTTGATCGTAATCATAGGCATATTCTTGATTTGGATCATCTTCCAAAATCCATTCAATCTCAACAAAAAGATTATTTACTTCATCATAAATAGCATGTTTCTCATCAAAAAGTTGTGATAAAATATTGTTATGAAAATCTTTAACATCTTGCAATTTTTCAATTGAATCATTAGATTTAGTAACATAGGACTCCACTACTTTTTCAAGCATATTAGTAACTTTTCCCATAGCCGAAAAAACTACTACTAATTTTTCTGCGTCATATGAAAGAAGAATATCTCCAACATTCTTAATGCTTTCTACATCTTTAATTGATGCCCCACCAAATTTAAATACTTTGTACATTACAGAATTAAAAATCTACCACAAAGTAAAGATTATTTTCTCATCAAATCCTTTAAATTTTTAGATATTTGCAATCAAATAACGTTCAAAATGAAGATTGCATTTTTAACATCTGGAGGAATTGCTCCTTGCTTATCAGCATCAATTGGCCGATTAACTGAAAATTACTTAAGAGACTACCCTAATTCAGAAATTATTGGATACTTAAATGGATACAAAGGCTTGTTGTTAGGGAGGTCTATCAATTTTCCAAAATCACTTTTAGGAAATGCTGATAAGTTTTACCAATTTGGAGGGTCTCCAATAGGAAATAGCCGAGTAAAACTAACAAATATTGAGGATTGCATCAAAAAATCATATGTAAAAGAAGGTGAAAATCCAATTGAAGTAGCAGCCAATCAATTAGTAAAAGATGGAATAACAATACTACATACAATTGGTGGAGATGACACAAACACAACAGCAGCAGATTTATCAAACTACCTAAAAGAAAATAATTACAATTTAACTGTAGTTGGTTTGCCAAAAACTGTGGATAATGATGTATTCCCAATCGCACAAACTTTAGGTGCTTGGACGGCAGCAGAACAAGGAGCAATATTTTTTGAAAATGTAGCAAATGAAAATACAACTTCTGATAGGCAGCTTATAATACATGAAGTAATGGGCAGACATTGTGGTTGGCTAACTGCAGCTACTGCATTAGCATACCGCAACAGATTAGATAACATCAATTTTATCCCTGAAGTGGGGGTAAGCAAAGAGAAGTGGGAGGTGCACTCGATATTATTACCTGAAGAAGAAATTAACTTTGAGAAAGAATGCGAACGCCTTAATAAAGTAATGGATAAATATGATTGTGTAAATGTATTTTTAAGTGAAGGTGCTGGAATGGATGTAATTATTACAGAAACTGAAAAAAGTGGAGAAACCGTTTTACGTGATGCCTTTGGACATGTTAAACTTGACGAACTAAACCCAGGAAAATGGTTTGCAAAACAACTAGGAAAACGATTAAAAGCTAACAAAATACTCGTTCAAAAAAGTGGTTATTTTGGAAGATCATCAAAAGCAAATAAAGCTGATTTGGATTTAATATTTGAAATAGCTGATCATGCGGTAAAATCAGCAGTTGCAGGAATAAGTGGAGTTGCAGGATGGGATGAAGAGAACAATAACAAACTTACATGCATTGACTTTAACAGAATCAAAGGAGGAAAAGCATTTGATGTAAATCAAGATTGGTACAAGAAAATGATGAATGAAATCAAGGCAATATAATTGGGAGCACAAGCACCATTACTTACTTATTTTGGAATTCCAAAACAGACTGATCCCTTAAAATTAGCTGTTGAAATTGGTAACACTAAAATTCAACTTAAAGGTTTAATTGGTTCCTCATTTGCAACAACAGCTAGTGCAGTTGTAAGAGAAAGCAACAAACCTCATCTTTTTATTTTTAGAGATAAGGAAGAAGCATCCTACTTTGTAAATGACATAGAAAACCTACTCAAAAATGAAGTTTTCTTTTTCCCAGCATCATACAGAAGATCTTACCAAATAGAAGAAACTGATAATGCTAACATCCTTTTAAGAGCAGAAGTCCTTAACAAACTTAACAATAAAAGAAATCCCATAATTGTAACTTATTCTGAAGCATTATCAGAAAAAGTAGTAAGCAGAAAAGAGCTTAAAAAACACACCATTACCCTTAAAAAAGGAGAGGATATTGCTATTGAAGATTTGGAAGAAATACTGCAAGACTTACATTTTGAAGCAGTTGATTTTGTGATTGAAGTAGGGCAATACTCTATAAGAGGAGGAATACTTGATGTTTACTCTTATGCAGATGAATATCCTTTTCGTTTGGAGTTCTTTGATACTGAAATTGAGAGCATCAGAACTTTTGATGTAAATACTCAGTTATCTCTACACTCTGAAGATAAAATAACAATTATCCCAAATACTGAAGCTAAAAAAAGTACAAATACACAAGTAAGTTTTTTAGAATATCTGCCTAGCAATTCTGTAATATGGACTAAAGACATCAAATACACTAAAGGAATACTAACTGATTATTTTGCGCGAGCTGAAGAAGAATATCAAAAGATAAAAGAGAGTGTAATACAGCACATAGACCCAAAATATTTATTTACAAATGGAGTGGATTTTTCAGAAGAACTGAAAAACTACTGCATAATTGAAAATGCAAATAACACTTATTTTGATAGCGATAAAACCATAGTAGTAAACACTACTTCATTAACCAAAATTAACAAGCAGTTTGATTTACTAAAAGAGGATTTATTAAAGAATAAAGAACAAGGATTACAAAATATTATTCTGTGCTCATCAGATGAGCAGGAAGAAAGATTTAATGCCATATTTAAACACTCAGAGGAAGAACTGAATTACAAATGCATCCTATTTTCATTGCATGAAGGATTTATTGACTTTACCAATAAACAAGCAATATATACCGATCATCAGATTTTTGACAGGCATCATAAATTTAAATCAAAAACTAAATTTACTGATAAGCAAGCCATAACAATAAAGCAACTTACACAGCTAGAACTTGGTGATTTTGTAACTCATATTGATCATGGTATCGGAAAATTTGAAGGCCTCCACAAAATTGAAAATAATGGGAAGTATCAGGAGGTAATAAAGTTGACTTATAAAGCTGGAGACATACTTTACATCAGTATACATTCACTTCATAAAATCGCTAAATTTTCAGGGAAGGAAGGAGGTGTTCCTAAAATCAATCAGTTAGGCTCACCAGTTTGGAAAAAAACAAAAGCAAAAACAAAAGTAAGAGTAAAAAAAATTGCATTTAACCTCATTAACTTATACGCAAAAAGGAAACTGCAAAAAGGATTTGCATACGCACCAGATACTTATTTGCAACATGAGCTGGAAGCTTCATTTATGTATGAAGACACCCCTGACCAAAGCAAAGCAACCATAGCCATAAAAGATGATATGGAAAAGGAAATTCCAATGGACAGATTAGTATGTGGAGATGTAGGATTTGGTAAAACTGAAATTGCAATAAGAGCAGCATTTAAAGCAGTAGCTGACAGCAAACAAGTTGCTGTTTTAGTCCCTACAACTATCTTAGCGCTACAACATTACAAAACATTTAAAAAGAGATTTAAACACTTACCTTGCACGGTTGATTACATCAACAGATTTAAAACACCTAAAGAGCAAAGAGAAACACTCGAAAGAGTAGCGAGAGGAGAAATTGATATCCTTATAGGAACACACAGGATAGTAGGGAAAGATGTGAAATTTTTGGATTTAGGACTAATGATAATTGATGAAGAGCAAAAATTTGGAGTAAATATAAAAGACAAACTCAAGCTGTTCAAAGAAAATATTGACACCCTAACTTTAAGTGCAACTCCTATCCCAAGAACATTACAATTTTCATTACTAGGCGCAAGGGATTTATCACTCATCAATACTCCACCTCCTAACCGACAGTCGGTAGAAACTAATATTATTGGCTTTAATCAGGAAATAATTCGTGATGCCATAAGTTATGAAATGGCCCGAAACGGACAAATATTTTTTGTACACAATCGTATAGAAAACATAAAGGAAGTAGCTGGCTTATTACAAAGGCTATGCCCTGATGCAAAAATAAGAACTGGACACGGACAAATGGAAGGTAAGCAATTGGAAGAGCTTATGATTGATTTTATGGAAGGTGATTTTGATGTATTGGTTTCCACCACAATTATTGAAAATGGAGTAGATGTGCCAAATGCCAACACCATTATTATTAACAATGCACAGAATTTCGGACTGAGTGATTTGCACCAAATGAGAGGAAGAGTTGGGCGTTCCAATAAAAAAGCATTTTGTTATTTAATTAGTCCTC
>CAJQLK010000062.1 GCA_905479165.1 uncultured Flavobacteriales bacterium
ACTGCTCCACATTATTTAGGGGAATGGAATGAGCATTATATTCATGATGGGATGGTAAGAGGCGATACTTTGTATGCCGGCTGTATTTATGCAGGTGAATTATATGTAGTTGATGTAAGTGATAAGAACAATGCTAGTACACTAGGAACACATAGTACTCCTAATAATTTTACGCATAATGCTTGGATTAGTGATGATGGTGACTTTGTATTCACTACTGATGAAACTTCAGATGCTTACTTAGCTGCTTATGATATTACAGATTGTAATAATATCCAAGAGGTGGACAGAATCCAATCTAATCCAGGTAGTAATTCTATACCTCATAATACACATGTTGATGGAAATTTTTTAATTACATCTTACTATCGAGATGGAACTACTGTGCATGATATCTCTAAACCTAATAATATGGTTCAGGTTGCTTATTACGATTCTTATTCTGGAAGTGGCAATGGATTTGATGGTTGTTGGGGAACTTATCCTTACTTTCCTTCTGGCATTATTATTTCTTCTGATATTAACAGCAGTACTAATGGAGCTGCTAAACTTTTAGTTTTTGAAGGAGGGTTTTCAGAGGCTTGTTATTTGGAAGGAAATGTAACTAATGCAGTTACAGGAGCATCTATTATTGGTGCTAATATTGTTATTTTAAATACAATTATATCAAATTCATCTACTACTAACTTAAGTGGTAATTACTCTTGTGGAAATGCCGATGGAGGAGTTTTTGATGTTGTTTTTTCTATGCCTGGATATATAAACGATACTTTGCAAGCTACATTAATAAATGGACAAGTTGTAATATTAAATGCTGTATTAAATACTGACCCTAATGTACCAATTTTAGGTTGTATGGATGCATCCGCAAATAACTATAATCCAAATGCAAATACATCATTAGAGTATGGAGGAGAGGCTAATAATTCATTTGCTACAGGTGGTTTTTTTAGTGGAAACCAGCATTTGATATTTAATGCTTCATCAGATTTGTTGATTAAATCTGCTCAATTTTATGCTGATAATCCTACAACTGTAACTTTTGAGTTAAGGTCATCAAATGGAACAGTACTTGAAGATACTACTCATACTTTAGTTCAAGGTCAGCAGCAACTTATATTAAATTTTGATGTCCCTATTGGAAATGATATGCAACTTGGTATCTCTAATGGAAATTCAGATTTATACAGAAATGATTCAGGAGCTATTTACCCTTATATTATTGGATCAGTCATGAGTATAACGGGCACAAGTGCAGGTTCTCCAGGTTACTATTATTTCTATTATGATATTGAGGTTGAGATACCTTGTGATAATACTGTTTCAAGTATTGATGATACAAAAAAATTATCTAAAGAATTAGTTAAAATATTAGATGTATTAGGTAGGGATGTGGTTCCTAATCCCAACCAAACACAATTCTATATTTATGATGATGGTTCTGTTCAAAAAAAAATAAATATTGAATAAAATACTAGTATTAATAATATCTGTTATACTTAGTATTTCAACTGTTTTCTCTCAGCATACTAAAGAAGTTCTTTTTATAGGTAATTCTTATACTTATGCAAACAATTTACCAGATTTATTAAAACAAATTGCATTGTCATTTGGAGATACCTTATTACATGATAGCAGCACACCTGGAGGAGCAACTTTTAATGTGCATTCTACTAGTGCACAAACATTTTCAAAAATAAATCAACAACAATGGGATTATGTTGTTCTTCAGGCTCACAGTCAGGAGCCTTCATTTTCTTCATCTCAAGTAGCAAATGATACCTACCCTTATGCACAGCAGTTAGTTTCTTTAATTGCTGCTAATGATAGCTGTACTGAGCCTATTTTCTTTATGACATGGGGAAGAAAATATGGTGATCAGTAAAACTGCCAGTTTTACCCACCAATATGTACTTATAGTGGCATGCAACAAAGGTTGCATGAAAGCTATTTAGAAATGACTTTTAATAATAATGCAACTTGTGCTCCAGTGGGTATGGCTTGGAAAGCCTCAATTGCTATGGATAGCACACTTAATTTATATGCTTCTGACAACAGTCATCCAAGTATTTATGGAAGTTATTTGTCGGCTTGTACTTTTTATTGTACGATATTTAAAAAAAGTTGTATTGGCAGTACATACTGGCCAAATGGGATTGATAGCATTACTGCTTTAAGTTTACAGACTATTGCAAGTAACAAAGTTTTGGATAGTTTATCTGCATGGAATATTTTTAATGCTGATTTTTCCTTTTCACAATTTAATGATAGTATTAGTTGTACTAATTTATCAACTAACTATGAGAGTTTAGTTTGGGATTTTGGGGATGGATATTTTTCATTTGATGAGAATGCCGTTCATACTTATAACGCACCAGGAAATTATACAATGACATTGACTTCATTAACAAATGATGGTTGCTTATTAGATTCAATTTTTTCTATTGTAACTGTCGCTTCAACAACTGCTGTTGAAGAAGATAATAGAGTAACGAAGAAACTGATTATAATTACTGATGTACTAGGTAGGGAAGTATTTCCTAATTCCAATCAAACTTTATTTTATCAATTTAATGATGGAACTACTGAGAAAAAAATAGTTGTAGATTAACTATTTTTTGAGAGTTAACCTAAGAACAGAGCAAGTTGCTTTTACAGCAAACTTATCTCTTCCTGTTCCGAACAGCATAGTCTTTAGCGTATCCTTTCTTGGAGTTCCTAGTATTAGTAAATCATTCTCTGCAGTTAATTCTGATACTGTGTCAATTGGGTGATTAGAAACAACAATTCTAACTATTCCGTTAGTTCCTATTAGTTTAGCCTCAGCATTAAGTTTAATTTTCTCAATTTCAACTTTTGACACATTATCACTTACTACATGCAACATTACAAACTTAGTTTTATAATGATTTGCTATAATATTAGTAGTGTTAACTAGCTTATCAGCATCTGGGCTATCAGTTCTAATTGCTAAAAGTATATTCTCAAACTTTTGGATTCCGCTACATTTAAATAATCCAAAATTGGAGTTAATATGACTTACAATCCAACCTAAAGGATTATTGAAGAAAATACCATTTTGCGCCCTACCATTCCAACCAAGAACTAACCAATCTATAGATGTTTGATCACTAATAGCTTGTATAGTTTCAGTAAGTTTATGTGTAGCAATAGGCTCAAAGTCAATAGGCTTATCTATAGCATTTGCAAGCTTAGAAGTTATTCTTTTTAACGCATTACTCTTAGGAGTACTCTTCTCAAAAGCATCAAGTGAAGTTTGATCAGGAACCTCGGTAATGTTTAATACTTGTATATCCTTGTTTTTATTTAATGATGCTCCTAGCTCTATTAATATTGAGGGGGAAGTTTCGTTTCCAAGTAATGGAATAATAACTCCAGCATCTTTATTGATGGAGGCATCTACCATTTCATTAACAAGTTTATCTTTTATTTTATTAAGGTTTGACGACTCTTTATTTCTTCCTAATAAATATAAAGCAGGAATATGACCATATCTTTTTAAAACCCCAATTCTAGAAGCTTTTACTCCATAATTAAAATAGATAATAGTTCCTAAGATAGAAATTCCTAAAAGTGTTAAAACTGGCATCAGTCCTAAATAGAATAATAATACAACTCCACTAAGAATACCAAAGATTTGCATGTAAGGGTACAGAGGAGATTTATAGCTTGGATTATACCATTGCACAGAAGTTTCTCTTAAAATAATGACACTTAAGTTTACTAAAATAAACATACTTACTTTAAAAGCGCTAACTAGTTTAGCCATCTTTTCTACATCTAAAAAGATAATAACTAAGACCATAATTAAAGAAGTGAATAAGATAGTATTTACTGGTGTCAGATATTTAGGATGAACTTTTGACAATGAAGTAGGTAACAGTTTATCTCTTGACATTGCAAAAGGAAATCTTGAAGAGGCTAAAACCCCAGAATTTGCTAATGATATTAATGTAATAACTCCAATAACTCCAATAATAGATGCAATAGTTTCTCCGCCTAGTTTATGAGCTAAAGTATAAATTGGCTTTATGTCGGTTGATAGCTCCTTAAAAGGTATATTCCCTGATAAAACAAAAGAGATTATAATATAAATAGCTGTCATTATTGCTAAAGACATTATCATTGCTTTTGGTAAATTCTTATCGGGATTTTTTACTTCTTCAGCAATTGCAGCAATTTTTGTTACTCCAGCAAAAGCAACATAAACAAAAGCGATTGCACTAATAAAACCCATATTTCCATCATACAAGAAAGGCCTTAATGTATTTCTGTCAATTTGAGGTAGCCCTATAAATATAAGTGCAATTAAACTTGCAATACTTGCTATTACAATTATAAGCTGAGCCTTGCCAACTTTTTTCACACCAACAATATTAAGTAACATAATTACCACTAGAAAAAGAACAGAAATATATTTTAAATCTATTGTTGGTATATTTACAACTACTAATAAGTAGGCACTTAGTCCAACCAGAGCAAATGAACTCTTTAAAAGTAATGAAATCCAAAGTCCTATTCCTGATATTGTTCCCATCAAGGGGCCTAATGCTCTTTCAATAAAAACATATGCTCCACCAGATTTTGGCATAGCAGTTGCAAGTTCCGATTTAGATAATACTGCAGGCAAAATTGAGAGTGCAGCAATAAGAAATGCAAGCCATAAAGAGGATCCAGTATAAGCAGTAGCTATTCCAGGTATGACAAAAACTCCTCCAAGCATTCCAGCAATACTAATAGCAATTATTGCTGGTAGGTTTAGCGTTCTGTTAAGTTTTTTCATAGTATGCAAATATAGTTTTTAATTATACAAATAATAACAGGCATTAAAAAATTTGAATTGCTAAATTTGCAGAAAAATAAATGGAATGAAGAAGTTAGTTTTATCTGATTTACACGTGACTTTAGGAGGAAAAATGGTTGAGTTTGCTGGTTATAAAATGCCTGTACAATATGCTGATGGAGTAAAAATAGAACATCAAACAGTTCGTGATGCAGTTGGAGTTTTTGACGTTTCTCATATGGGTGAGGTTTTCATAAGTGGCGACAAAGCTCTTGATTTCCTTCAATATATTACTACTAATGATGTAAAAAAACTTACACCTGGTAAAATTCAATACACTTGTTTTCCTAATGCTAAAGGAGGAATTGTTGATGATCTCTTATTGTATATGATTACAGAAAATAAATATTTAATAGTGATTAATGCTTCTAATATAGAAAAGGATTTAGCATGGTTAAATAAGCACAATACTTTTGGGTGTAAATTTGATAATCAATCTGATAATTACTCTTTATTAGCTGTACAAGGTCCAAAATCAATTGAGCTTTTGCAAAAGCTTACTTATGTAGATTTGTCAGAAATAAAATACTATAATTTTAAAGTAGGAACTATTGCAGGAATTGAGAATATTATTCTATCAAGAACTGGATATACAGGTGAAATTGGTTTTGAATTATATGTGAAAAATAAAGACGCTAAGCAACTTTGGAATGCATTATTTACTACTTCAATAGTAATGAAACCTATTGGTTTGGCAGCAAGAGATACTTTGCGTTTGGAAAAAGGTTTCTGCCTGTATGGTAATGATATAAATGACACAATTTCTCCGATTGAGGCAGGGTTAGGGTGGATAACTAAATTCTCAAAAAAGTTTATAAATCATGAACAACTGAAAATACAGAAGGAGGGAGGTATTAGTAGAAAATTAGTTGGACTTCAACTTATTGACAAGGGAATTGCTCGTAAAGATTATCCTATTTTTGATGTTGATGGAAATCAAATTGGAGTTGTAACTTCTGGCACTATGTCGCCTACTTTAAACAAAGCAATTGCTATGGCTTATATTGCTAAAGAGCTTACAAAAGTAGGAAGTGAAGTTTATATAAAAGTCCGTAAAAAACAAATAAAAGCTGAAGTTGTAGCTTTACCTTTTGTTAAATAATGAATACTAAAAAGAATATATCTGTTTGCTTTACTGCCGATCAGTTTGAAAAATATGCAGACGGAAAGTCAACTGTTGTCGTAGTTGATGTGCTAAGAGCAACATCCGTAATTTCTACTGCTTTTATGCAGGGAGTACAGGTAATTATACCAGTACAAAATCTAGATGAAGCATTAGAGTATAAAGGAAAAGAGGGGTGTATAGTTGCTGCCGAACGTAATGCAAAACCTATTGAAGGATTTGATTATGGAAATTCACCTTTTCATTATATTAATGCTGATGTTGCGGGTAAGACTTTAGTGCTTACTACAACTAATGGTACTAAGGCTATTTACTATGCTAAGGAGCATAAAGTACTTACAGCTTCCTATATTAATATTGAGGCTGTTGCACAACATTTAATTGAGGAACACAATGATGTAATAATTCTTTGTTCAGGTTGGAAGGGAGTATTTAATTTGGAAGATCCCATTTTTGCAGGAAGTTTAGCCAAGCTACTTTTAGAGACAGGAAGTTATGAATCTAATTGTGACTCTTTATTTGCATCTATGCAGTTGCTTAAAAGTGCTGATGGAAATCTTTTTACTTATTTAAGCGATTCCTCTCATAGAAAAAGATTAAAATCTTTAAATATGGAAGATGATACTCGCTTTTGTTTATCACCTCCAGTAAAGTCAGATATTATTCCAATTTTAAAAGATGGTAAATTGGTCGTTTTGTAAGATGAAAAAGGGCTTTCAAATAGTTG
>CAJQLK010000063.1 GCA_905479165.1 uncultured Flavobacteriales bacterium
TCACACATTGGCACATCACATCTTCTCTTTAATTTATCATCATTATAATGAGGTACTGCTGAATAAATAGGATGTTTAACGGTTCCATCTCCTGAGCCAGTTGCCCCATGACAATGCTCACAGAACATTCCATAAAGTGCTTTACCATCATCTAAGTTTTCTGTATTATTTTCTAAAGGATTAACTGCATTTTTACCTGCTAACAAGTAGCCATCTAAAGTTCCATCGTAATTAAAAGTAGATAAGTAGCCCCTTGCTATAGTCCCCTCTACAGGTATCCCATCATAGCCAGAGATAGTATGCTCAGCGTAAGTTTCAATACTAGGTGAGCGGTACATATTAGGCATAAACTCATATCCAGTTTCTGATGTGCAAGAAGATAAGAATACAATGCCTGAAATAAGTGCTAATTTTAAAATTAATTTATTCATAATTATGCGTCTTTTTCGTTAATTTCAGTAGCTCCAGTTTTAGTAAGCATGGCTTTAAGAGCAGCTAAATCTCCTTCTACTTCAATTTCCATTAAAAATTTATCATCAGTTGTTCTTGGGTCAGGGCAATCTGAAACAGCACCTGGATATAGCCCATTTCTTATTAAATAAGTAATAGACATAAGGTGAGCTGCAAATAATACTGTACATTCAAACATAATAGGTATGAATGCTGGCATATTATGGTAGAAAGTAAAGTTTGGCTTACCACCAATATTCTGTGGCCAATCAATAATCATTATATTATAAATCATTAAAGCAGCTAATGAAAGGCCAATACATCCATAAATGAATGCAGTGATAGCCATTCTTGTTTCTTTCAAGCCTAAAGCTTGGTCTAATCCATGTATAGGGAAAGGAGAATAAACCTCCTTAATCTCAATTTTATTAGCTCGAATTTCTTTTACTGCTTCTAATAAAACCAGCTCACAATCAAAAATTCCGTATAGTGTATTTTTACTCATTATTTCTTGTTTTTATATTCAGATCCTGAAGATTTAACAATTGATTTTAATTCTGCTTGTGCAATTACTGGGAAAGTTCTTGCATATAAAAGGAACAATACAAAGAAGAATCCAATTGTACCTAAATAAATACCTATATCGATAAATGTAGGAGAGAACATGGTCCAAGCTGAAGGTAAATAATCTCTATGTAAAGACGTAACAATAATTACAAAACGCTCAAACCACATGCCAATATTTACAAATATTGATAAAATAAATGTTGCAATAAAACTCTTTCTTATAGAACTAAACCAATACAATTGAGGAGTAAGAACATTACAAGTCATCATAATAGCATAGGCCCACCAGTAAGGACCAGTTGCTCTGTTCAAGAAAGCGTATTGCTCGAATTCAACACCTGAATACCATGACATAAATAACTCAGTTATATATGCAGTTCCTACTAAAGAGCCTGTAAGCAAGATAATTATATTCATATATTCAATATGCTTAATAGTAATATAAGCTTCCATATTCACCACTTTCCTCATTATGATAAGTAAAGTCTCTACCATTGCAAAGCCAGAGAATAATGCTCCTAAAACAAAATAAGGAGGAAAGATTGTTGTGTGCCAACCTGGAATAATTGAAGTTGCAAAATCCATAGATACAATGGAGTGTACCGAGAATACTAAAGGGGTAGCTAAACCAGCTAACACTAAAGAAACTTCTTCAAATCTTTGCCAATGTTTTGCTTTACCACTCCATCCGAAAGAAAGGAATGAATATAATTGCTTTTTCATTGGTGCTGTTTTGGCACTCATTCTATCTCTTAGCATTGCGAAATCAGGAATTAACCCAATGTACCAGAAAACTACCGAAACTGAGAAGTAAGTTGAAATTGCAAATACATCCCACAATAACGGGGAATTAAAATTTACCCAAAGTGAACCAAACTGATTAGGAATAGGAAAAACGTAGTAAGCTAACCAAGGTCTTCCCATATGAATTAAAGGGAATAAAGCAGCTTGAGCAACACCAAATATTGTCATTGCTTCCGCTGAACGATTAATTGACATTCTCCACTTTTGACGGAATAATAAAAGTACTGCTGAAATTAATGTTCCTGCATGTCCAATTCCAATCCACCAAACAAAGTTAGTAATATCCCATGCCCAGTTTACTGTTTTATTCAATCCCCAAGATCCAATTCCTGTTCCAATAGTGTATGCCATTGAGACAACACCCCATAAGAAAAGTACAAATGAAAGTGAAAATAAAATCCACCAATATTTATTAGCCTTACCTTCAACAGGAAATGCAATATCTTTTGTAATATCATGGTATGTCTTATTTCCTAGAATTAATGGGTCTCTAATTTCTGATTCTTTATGCATAATATAATTAAGCTTTATTTCTAATTTTTGTTTGATAGAATACTGAAGGGTCAGTATTTAAATGTTCCAATAACGCATATGATCTTGTGTCTTTTTTCAAACCTTGAATTTGATGCGTATCATCATTTACATCACCAAATACAATTGCATTAGTAGAGCAAGCTGATGAACAAGCCGTTTGAGCATCTTCATCTCTAACTGTTCTTCCAGCTTTTTTAGCATCAAGTTTAATTGATTGAATTTGTTGTATACACATACTACATTTCTCAATAACTCCTCTTGAACGAACAACTACATCAGGGTTCAATACCATTTTACCATAGTCATCATTCATGTTGAAGTCAAACTTATCGTTTTCAGAATATTGGAACCAGTTGAAACGTCTTACTTTATAAGGACAATTATTTGCACAATATCTTGTACCCACACATCTGTTATAAGCCATGTGATTTTGCCCTTCAGAACCATGTGAAGTTGCTGCAACGGGGCAAACAGTCTCACAAGGAGCATGATTACAATGCTGACACATTACAGGTTGAAAAACTGTTTCAGGATTTCCTGAAGGTTCTTCCATTTCAGCATACATAGTAATAGCAGAAATCTTTTCTTCAGCAGATAATTCCTTTGTCATTTCAGAAGAGAAGTAACGGTCAATACGTAACCAGTGCATATCTCTTGATTTTCTTACTTCTTCTTTCCCAACTACAGGAACATTATTTTCAGCATGACAAGAAATAACACAAGCAGCACATCCTGTACAAAGTGTTAAGTCAATTGACATATTCCAAAAATGACCTGTTGCATGATCAAACTCATCCCAAAGTGAAACTTTATCGCCAGTTTTAGGACCATCATGAGTAGCATATAATGTTTTATGATTTCCTGAAGTAGGATCGACAATAAAATCAGCTAGTGTAGTTTCTTTTACAATATCTCTTCCCATCATTGTATGATGTAATTGAACAGCTGCAAATTCATACTCACCACCAATTACTTCAATAGTAGCATCTCCATTTCCTAAAGAAAAAGCGTTAAAGCCTATATCATTACCACATTTCCCTGCTGCAGTTCTACCATATCCAACTGCTAATGCAACGGTACCATTAGCTTGACCTGGTTGAATCATAACTGGAACATTATTTAAAGTAGTTCCATTAACAGTAATGTTAACCATACTACCATTTAAAGCACCATTAGAAATATTCCAATTTGTAATTCCTAAATCACCAGCTGTAGAAGCTGACATTGTTAAATAATTATCCCAACAAGCTCTCGATAATGGATCTGGTAATTCTTGTAACCAAGGATTATTAGATTGAGAACCATCTCCCATTGAGATTTTCTCAGTCATCTCAAACTCTAAAGCTTCAGATTTTGATAAATCAAAAGAGGGAATAATAGCTGAAAAAGATGCAGGATTTACTTTTCTATCATTTGAAGTAAAGTAACCATCATGTAAAGATTGATTCCAATCAGCAAATGAATAATAGTTTTGTAAATACGTATGATAATCTGATCCACCCATCCATTTCATTATACTTTCTTGAAACTGTCTTCCATTAAACAATGGAGAGATCGTTGGTTGCATAAAAGTATATTCACCATGAGTTGGCATAGCATCACCCCATGATTCTAAGTAATGATTATCAGGACAAGAATACATCATTTTTGAAGCAGACTCATCATTATAAAGTGAAGTAGAAATAGATAGAGATACTTTTTCTAAGCCTGAATTATATCCAGCTGCATTCTGTAAGGAATAAGAAGGGTTTACATTATACGTAATTAATGCTGCAATATTACCAGCATTCATATCAGCAATTAATTGAGCAACATCAGTATCATTTCCTTGATTTAAATAAGAAGGAGCTGATAAAGAAATTGTATTTTCATAATTTCCTAATTTATCATTTATTGCATTAACTAAAATCTGAATTTTAGTATCATTACTGCCACATACAACAATTGAGTTTCCTGCATTCTTGGACAAATCAGCAGCCATTTTAGCAATTCTATTATCAGCAGCAGCACCATTTAAAGCATTTAATAAATTAGATAATAAACCAGCTTGTTCAGATGGTTTAATTTGAATTCTTTCATCAGCATTAGAACCTGTTAATGATAAAGTAGATTCAACTTGATAGTGCTTAGACATTTTGCCATCATTAGGATTTCTTCCTAAAGCATAATCTTTTTCATTGTTTGGGTGCCCCCAATTACCAATGAAATCAGCACCAAATGAAACAATAACAGCAGCTTTATCAAAACGATACATAGGTAATGCTCTTACTCCAAATGAAGTCTTATTTGCTTCTAAAGTACCATGAGAAGAAACAGTATCCATTTGCACATGTCTTACATTTTTATATTTAGATGAAAAATCAGCAATTAATTGTTTAGTAGATGGGCTTAATATAGTAGAAGTTAGAAATGCAATATTTCCACCATCAGTAGAAATCTTTTCTAATTCAGCCGTAATATCAGCATCTACAGTGTTCCAATCAGATTCAATACCTGATTTCATAGGATTTTTTAATCTTGTAGAATCATATAATGACAAAACAGAAGCTTGAACTCTTGCATTAGTTCCTGTTTTGTTTGGCTCAATCTTAATAGGTCTGCCCTCTCTAGTTTTAACTAAAACAGAAGCATAATCATGCCCATCATACATTGTAGTTGCATAAAAATTAGCAACTCCAGGAATTACTTCTTCAGGCTTAATTACATAAGGAATAGCTTTGTTAACAGGAGTCTCGCAAGCTGCTAAAGTTGCTGCTGCTGTACTGAATCCTAAAAACTTTAAGAAATCTCTTCTTGATGTAGATGTAGAGGAAATATCACTATCACCTAAAAACTTATCTACTGGAATTTCTTCAACAAATTCGTTTTGTTTTAACTTATCTACAATCGGATCGTTATTTAGCTCCGCTAAACCTTTCCAATATTTTTTTGCTTTTGTCATATTTTTAGAACTTAAATCTAATTACTTATTAATAATGGCACTTACCACACTCTAAACCACCTATCTTATCTACAGTAATTTTTTCTCCTGAATACTGCTCTTTCATTTTTTCATGAAGACTAGTATAGTAATCGTTTCCTTCCATTTCTACTTCCGTCTCTCTATGGCAATTAATACACCAACCCATAGTTAAATCATTTTCTTGTTTTACAACATCCATCTCCTCAATAGCTCCATGACATTCTTGACACTCAATTTTACCTACATTAACATGTTGCGAGTGATTGAAATAAGCTAAATCAGGTAGATTATGAATTCTTACCCATTCAATAGGCTTTTGCTCATAACCTTCAATATATTGTCGCTTATCAGGATCATAGCCAACTGCATCGTATATTTTTTGTAATTCTGTAGTACCTGCGATAGAACCTTCTACAATACTTGCATGACAATTCATACAAACATTAGCAGATGGTATACTAGAATGCTTAGACTTTCTTGCAGAAACATGACAATAATTACAGTCAATCCCATTATCACCTGCATGAATTTTGTGTGAGAAAGCGATCGGCTGTTCAGGTTGATAATTAGTAGTAATACCTACACCCATCATTGCATCATATACAAACTTTAAAATTACAATTGCAAAAAATAAGCCAACAAATAATTTATTGATAGTATTTGAGAAAAACAAAGTAAAATTAGATTGTACCGTTTCAGAGACTGACTCAGTATCTTGCCCTAAACTTTCTTTAAGACTGTTTTTTACAGATGTCAATATATATATCAGAATTAATAAAACCAAAGCAATCAACATCATTTGAGTAGAAGCAGAAAGCCCTTCTTCTTCAGCAACAACAGTATTTTGGATAGCAACAGGTGCCTCCTCTACTGGAGGATTTTCTAAATAACCAAATAAAGCTTCAAATTCTTCATCAGAAAAATAAAAATTAGTCATTGCAACTTTATTATACTCCTCAAAAATTGCTATTGCATCTGCATCACCAGAAGCAATTAATTCAGATGAATTATTAATCCATTTTTTCAACCATTCTTTATCTCTTTTTTCTGTTATGCCTTTTAAACCTGGACCAATAAGCTTAGTCTCTCCTAAAACATGACATGCTGTACAGTTTTGTTTAAAGATTTGAGCTCCATCTACCTCAGCTAACGCTTGATATGAAAATGCAAACAATACTACAAAAAGTAAAATGTAGTTTTTAATATTATTAATTCTAATCATGTTAAATATATCTTCAATTTTAGTGTGCAAATTTATATTTTTCAAATTAAAAAAATAGGTATAAAATAACTGTATAATGTAATTTATAGCAATTCTAAATAGAACCTAATATGCTAGATATAGGAGTAAGAAAAATATCCGAGTTTTAGAGTGTAGAAATTTCAACAACCTCTTTAACTTGAGGAACAGCACGCTTAACCACAACCTCAACACCATTTTTTAAAGTTGATAAACTAATACTGCAACTACTGCAAGCTCCAATCAATTTTACTTTTACTACCCATTCATCAGTAAGTTCAATAAAATTAATATCACCACCATCATCTTCTAAAAAAGGTCTTATCTCAGCTAAAGCATCCTCAATTTTATTAATAATAGTTTTGTCAGTAATAATTCCCATAATATTTTATTTAGTTGAGCAGCCAGCCTTATTTGTGGTTTCTACGGCTGATGTTGGTGGCAAACTTACATTTCTTTTTTCAATTGCGGCTACTACACTGCTAGCCAAATTTAAAAGCTTTAATGCAATAGGAGTAGCTCCTTGCAATACTGCTGGCCTTCCTGCATCGGCAGCTTCACGAACTGATTGAACAAGTGGGATTTCAGCCAACAAATCAATACCCATTTGTTCAGCTAACGCCTTAGCTCCGCCTTCACCAAAAATGTAATATTTATTATCAGGCAGTTCGTTAGGAGTGAAATAAGACATGTTCTCAACCATACCTAAAACAGGAACGGCAATACTGTCCATCTGAAACATATTCACTCCTTTTTTAGCATCAGCCAAAGCAATATTTTGAGGAGTACTCACTACAACAGCACCCGTTAAGGGAATTGATTGCACCAATGATAAATGTATATCACCAGTACCAGGGGGTAAATCAACAATAAGGTAATCCAACTCCCCCCAATGAGTATCCCAAAGTAACTGGTTCAATGCTTTTGAAGCCATAGGTCCTCTCCAAACAACTGCCTGTTGACTTTGAGCAAAAAAACCAATAGATAATAGCTTGACGCCATAACTTGCCAAAGGTTTAATTTTTGATTTTCCATCAATCTGAATTGCTTCAGGAACTGCCCCCTCCAATCCAAACATAATATGCATAGAAGGTCCGTAAATATCAGCATCAATTACACCAACTTTATATCCTAAATCAGCTAAACCAACAGCTAAATTTGCAGCAATAGTTGATTTTCCAACACCTCCTTTACCTGATGTAACCGCAACAATATTTCTAACACCAGGAATCTCATTACCTTTAATAATATTTGATTTTTCTGGAGCATTAATTAAAAGATTTACCTTTACTTTAGATTTTTTATATGCATGCTCATGAATTGCTTTTAAGCAATCTACTTCAACACGCTTTTTATATTGTAATGTAGGGTTTTTTATCTCTACATCTAACTCAACATCAGTACCGAAAATCTGTACATTTTTAATCGCTCCAGATTCTACAATATTCTGACCCTCATTAGGCAAAGTAATATTAGATAGTGCCGCTAAAACAACATCTTTTGTAAGTTTCATTTTTTAAAATTTTGGAATGCAAAGATAGGAAGTTAGATTTTAGATTTTAGGCCCACACAAATATTTTTCTAAATCAATTATTTGGTTGTCTTTAATTTCAACCCTTCATTTTCTAATTAATCTTGCATTTAAGTAATACCGTGAAAATGTATTTTCCTCATAAGTAAACCTTTCTTATTCACCACCCTATGAACAGGTATATTACTTGAACATTTATTCAAAGCTCAACCTACCATTCTAGTTGATTTTGCACTGCCCAGATATTTTCCAATAGCTCCATAATTACAAACTTTTCCCTTAGCAGTCTATAGAAAAATCGCATATACTTTATGAAAGAAATTATCTTGCAAGTTTGAACCTTAAATAAGTAATCGGCATTCCTTTATCTAAATAGATTTGCTCGTAATGGGTTTTGATTTCCATGTGTTCTCTAACCATTGGCGAACCATATAAATCATGAGTACTATCCTCCAATTTATGACCTTTACCAGTGATAACTCCTAAAGTAAAACCATGTAAAAATTGACTATCCGTTTTTAA
>CAJQLK010000064.1 GCA_905479165.1 uncultured Flavobacteriales bacterium
ATCGTATTTCCATTAGAATTAACTCTTACAAAGTAGATCCCTTTATCAAGATTAGTAAGATTCGCATCAATTGACTGGTAGTTACTTACTACTGCTCCACTATAAAGTTCCATTACTTTTGATCCTAATATATTTATTAAAGTAACCTCAATATTTACGTCTACAAGATTCTCAATATCAATAACTGCATTTCCATTTGTTGGATTAGGATAAACAGATAATCTTGAATTATTTTGATTTTGTGCATTCATTAATGCGTCAGCTTCACCAATAATAATATTATCTAAATAAAAATTATTTGTATTTCCACTAATTACATATTCAAATTTAAACCTGATATTATCTCCAATAAGTTGATTGTTAGACATAACAGTATCATTCCATTCGGTACGTATTGGTTTAAAATTATTAGTATATAATCCAGCATTCGCAGCAAGCAAAGCATTTATTGTTCCTAATGATCTCCAATCTTCACCACAATTATCAGAATAACTTACAATTAATTCATTTACTGGTAATGTATTTGCTGCAGCTCCAGCCCATGAAAATTTAATTGCTGGATTAGATAAAGCACTTAAATTATATGCTTTTGAAATAATTTCAGTACTTCCCATCATTAGTTCCTCTCGATCAATCATAATTGAAGAAGTTCCATCAACAGCAATACCACTATTCCATTTCCATTCTGTAAAATCACCAGCATTAAACTCCCACCCACTAGCAATATCAGTTGATTTATTAATAACCCAGTCATTATCTAATTCTGATGCATTTTCAAAACTATAAGAATAAGAACCAGTATTATTTGAAGATGAATTTGAACCTACTGTAATGAAACTATCCACTTTAGTAGTGGAAATGCATGTATTTGAGTAATAAGCAATATAAACAGTTTTCTCTACGTTTCCTCTATAGAAAAGAGTATCCATAAAGTATGCGTCATAAGCATCAGCAGAATACAAACCAAAATAATAAGTCAATGTATCATATTCCCATACCAATGTAGCTGTATTTTGAGATCCAACCACTGAATCCATTATCCAAGTTGAATAACAATTCGTTAATCTATCTGAAGATTCTGTATCTAAAACATCACCTTTAGGAGTCTCAAAAATTAACATAAATGTATCAAGTCCATAATAAACAGAAGAATGCTCCCCTACCATACTGTCAACAGGAATATGTGCAAAATAAGATGCGATGCTAAAAGAATCAACATCCAGATGTAAATTAATATTTGTTGCATTTACTGATTCCAATTCAGCTAGTGTACCTTGAGCTATTAATGTTGAAGTTATAGAGTCATAAGAAGTTGCATTTTGTAAATCTAAATCAGCTAATGAAGCTGCTCTTGCCTCAGTCATTTCATTATACTCAACAGTCAAAGTGACATCATAAGAACCTGCTGAAATATAATCATGAGCAAGGAAATTCTCTCCTGAATTATCCGTAATTCCATCACCAAAATCCCATGTCATAGAATTTACATTGCCAGTACCGAACATAGTTTTATTCCCTTTTAATAGAATTGATTCACCTGCACAAATAGAAGATGATCCGCCAATAACATTAAAAGTAGCTTCTTGTGTACAAATAGGAGTCATATAGCCATCAGCTGTTCCAGTTAAGGAAATATTTTCATTAGACCACATATACTCTCTAAAACCTACACCTGAATTTTGAGTTTCTTCATTATAAATACCATCAAGAACTTCATTCATAATAGCATTTTGTCCCTTAGTAAACATAGTTACGTCCGCATCATTTGAATAATCCATATAATTTACAAACATCTCGCCAGCAGGATTTAATGAATCAGCTATACAACCCCAAGCTCCAGTTTGACCCGCAGGTGGAGCCAACCCAACATGATATGGAAAATCACTCAAATTAATTCCAAAATTAGGATCTCTTGCTGGAGGAGTATCTTTAACTCCATCATCTCCACACGTTGCATCCCCCCAAACATGCCTGAGTCCTAGCCAATGCCCACACTCATGAGTTAATGTACCCCCACTAACCATTTGAGAAGCTAATAAAACAACACCATCAGTTGACATTGAACCACTAAAAGGAAACTGTGCATATCCTAAAAGAGTATTACCATCATCCTGTGGAGCGAACTTTTTAAGTGTCCAAATATTTAAATACTGATAAGAATTCCAATAACTTAATGATTTAACTGCATCTCTTGGTTCAGGTTCATCAGTTAAAGTTGACCTGACTCTATTTATTCCAGTGGTAGGATTTCCGTTAGGATCAAGTTTGGCTAATCTAAACTCAACTTTCAAATCACCTCTAACAGCAGCAAAAATATCTGGAGTTTTATTTAAAAAGTTAGACCCTTGCCCATTAATATTTGCATTTAAAACATCTAAAGCACCTTGTATAGAAACGTCAGAAATATTTTCGTTTCCTAAATCATGAATAACATGAACTACAACAGGAATAATCCTTACCCCATTTTCAACTTTATTTGTAGTCATTTGACTTAAAGCTTTTAAATAACTTTGTTGTAAATCTTTATTTTTACTTTCTATAGATTGGTAAAATTCTGGAAATTTATTTTTTTCATTTGCAAATGAACCTTCATAAGTTCCACACTTTTGAGCAAAACTGAAATTTGCTGACAATAATGCTCCTAAAAATAATGGTAAAATTTTATTTCTCATATCTAATGATTTGTTTGTTAAATTTAAGGTTACAAATATAAGGTTTAAAGCTAAACAAACAACAATAATTAGAAAAATACTTTTTACTAATGAATATGCTTTTCTGCATGATATGAAGAGCGAACTAAAGGACCACTTTCAACATGCCTGAATCCTAATGACTTTCCAATTTCTTCATATTTTTTAAATTGCTCAGGAGTAATATACTCGAAAACTGGTAAATGCTTTTTAGTAGGCTGAAGATATTGTCCGATAGTTACAATCTGAACGCCAACTTTACGTAAATCGCGCATAGTTTCAATAACTTCATCTTCAGTTTCACCAAGCCCCAACATAATCCCTGATTTAGTTTTAATACCCCCCTCATATAAGAACCTAAGCGTATCTAAACTTCTGTCATATTTAGCCTGAATTCTAACTTTTTTTGTGAGCCTTCTTACTGTCTCCACATTATGAGAAACAACTTCAGGAGCTACATCAATAATTGGCTGAATATCTTGTAACCTTCCTTTAAAATCAGGGATTAAAGTTTCCATAGTTGTGTGCGGATTTTCTTTACGAATCTCATTGATAGTTTCCACCCAAATACTAGCTCCACCATCTTTTAAGTCATCTCTATCAACTGAAGTAATTACAGCATGTTTAACTTCCATTAATTTAACTGATCGAGCAACTTTTTTAGGCTCTAAAACATCAACAGCTAAAGGCCTGCCTGTCATAACATTACAAAATCCACATGACCTTGTACATATATTTCCTAATATCATAAAAGTTGCAGTACCTTCTCCCCAACACTCGCCCATATTAGGACAATTACCACTTTCACAAATCGTATGCAAATCATGAGATTTGGTAATCCCTCTTACATTTTTGTAAGCCTGACCAGTTGGCAGCTTAACTTTTAACCATTTTGGTTTTTTCATCACTTCAGAAGTACTCAAAATCAGAATTTAAGAATTTGTGTTTAGCTGATTAACTTGAGCAACACCTGGACACGCATTACGATTAACAACACAAGAACTTAGTAAAGTAATCGCAAAGAGAATAAAAATAACTTTTTTCATTTTATAAATAGTTTGTTGCAAAAATACATTTTTAAGCAAGATTATCTATCTTTGAAATAAGAAAATGAATTTGACTAATTTACACCTAAATAATGACTGGATAGAATTTTTGCAAGATGAACTTGAGTCAGATTCATTTAAATTAATTCTAAAAAAAGTAGATTTAGAAAGGAAAAGATTTGTCATTTTTCCAAAAAATGAATTAGTTTTTTATGCCTTTAATAAGACACCTTTATCAAAAGTTAAGGTTGTAATATTAGGGCAAGACCCTTATCATGGAAAAAATCAAGCACACGGACTTTCTTTTTCTGTTCCAAATGGAATTAAAAATCCTCCATCATTACGCAATATCTTTAAAGAATTAAACTCTGATTTAAAAATCCCAATATCAGAAAATGGAGACTTAACAAGCTGGGCAAGGCAAGGAGTATTGCTCTTAAACGCTACTCTTACAGTAAGAGAAAAAGAGGCTGGTTCTCATCAGAAAATGGGATGGGAAAATTTTACTAATGCTGTAATTTCAAAACTATCTACAGAGAAAGAAGGGGTTGTATTTTTACTTTGGGGTGCATTTGCTCAGAAAAAAGCAGATTTAATCGACTCTGAAAAACATTACATTATAGAAACTAGTCACCCCTCTCCTTTTTCAGCATATAGAGGTTTTTTAGGATGCAAACATTTTTCGAAAACAAATGAGATACTCACAAAAAATAACCAAAAACCAATTGACTGGAACTTATGCTCAGACTCTTTAAGTTTATTCTAATTTTACTTTTTTATAACACTGCTTTTTCCCAAGAAGATATAATACAGAAAGTAAATAATTACATTTCTACAGACTATTCTGAACTGCTTTGTGTCTCTATTGAAAATCAGAAGATGTATCACATTAAAGAAGGTGCAATTGTAAAAAAATACATTATTTCATCATCAGAATATGGAACTGGAAGTGAAACCGGAAGTAATAAAACACCACTTGGACTACATAAAGTAAAAGAAAAATATGGAGATAACATCCCTATTAATGGCAGAATGACAGGGAGAGTTTTCTATGGCGATATCGCAACCATATATACTGATGAAACAAAAAGCAAAACTGATGACATAACCAGTAGAATATTTTGGCTAGAAGGCTTGGAAAAAGGCAAGAATAAAGGAAAAGGAATTGATTCCTTTAGCCGCTACATTTATATACACGGAACATCAGAAGAAGGTAGGTTAGGAAAACCTGCCTCACATGGCTGTATAAGGATGAAAAATAAAGAAGTAATTGACTTGTATAAGCTAATAGAAGTTGGTACTTTAGTCCTCATTTTATAACTCAAAAAATTACTTATGGAAATAGGATTACTCGGATTACTTATTATTATCGCTTTAGCAACTTATTTTAAAAAATCATTTGAAAGAGATACTGTAGATTATGGCAAGAAAATTACAGAGTTAGAAAAATCAGTTGCATCAAAAGAAGAAATAATTAATCAGATACAAAAATCAGAAGGCTTATTAAATGCGAAAATGACATCTTTTGAGCAATTAAAAACGGAAAAGACTCAAATTGAAGAAAGATTAAAACTAGTTGAGTTAGAAAAAAATAATTTAAGAAATGAAAATACTAAACTAAAAAAAGAAGAAGAAAACAGAAATGAAACTCTGAGAAAATCAATTGAATCAACAAACACATTACAAGATAGTCTTAGAACAGAAATTGCCAGAGTTAATGACGAGCGTGTTAAAAAAGAGCAGGAAAGATTAGAAAACATGAAACTCAAATGGGGAGAACATGAAAGGGATATTGAAAATCATATTAGAATTATCTGCAACAACCATGTTATTGAATATATCGGACAGGAAGATTTTCCTTATCCAAGAAACAAGCCTGATAATTCCATTGAAATTATGGATCAACTAATTGTTTTTGATGCAAAAAGCCCAGCTAATGATGATTTAAGTAACTTTCCAAAATACATCAAATTACAAACTGAAAATCTAAAAAAATACGCAAAACACGATAATGTAAAAAAGGATTTATTCCTAGTAATTCCTTCTAACACACTTTCAGTAATTAACCAATTCACCTATAATATTGGTGACTACAATGTGTATATTATTACAAAAGATGCTTTGGAGCCAATAATCCTAAGCCTTAAAAAGATTGAAGAATACGAATTTGCAGATAAATTAAGTCCTGAAGAGCGAGATAATGTTTGTAGGATTATCGGAAAATTTGCCCATACTACCAAAAGAAGAATACAGATTGACCAGTTTTTTGCAGAGGAATTTTTGGACACACTTCAAAAAGCAAAACAATTACCCACAGATATCTTGGAAAGTGTTATTCAGTTTGAAAATGCTGAAAAACTAAACCCTCCAATGGAAAAAAGAAAGAAGCAAATCCTGACAAAGGACTTAAAAGAAAAGTCAGAAGAAATACAAAAAGAAATTGAACTCAGAGATATACCTGAGATTACCACTCAAATTAAGTTTAAAGAAGATAATAATGCATAACACAGAAGAAAAAAATTACATATTTGGTATTCGTGCCATAATTGAAGCAGTAAATGCTGGAAAAACAATTGACAAACTATTTATCCAAAAAGGATTGCATAACGATTTGTTTGCGGAACTCTGGAAATTAGTTCGTCTAAAAAGAATAAATTACAAGCATGTTCCTTTAGAGAAAATTAATCGCTTGACAAGAAAAAATCATCAAGGGGTTTTTGCTTTTATATCTCCTATTGATTTTCATAATATTGAAGATGTAGTTCCAAGCCTTTATGAACAAGGAAAAAACCCTTTGATTTTGGTGTTAGATAGAATTACAGATGTAAGAAACTTTGGAGCAATTGCCCGTACTGCAGAATGTGCTGGAGTAGATGCAATTATAATTCCTGAACAAAATGCTGCTGCCATTAATGCAGATGCAATAAAAACCTCAGCTGGAGCATTGCATAAAATTACGGTTTGCCGTACTTGGAACTTGAAATTAGCTATACAATTTATGAAAGAAAGTGGCATACAATTGGTATGCTGTACTGAAAAAACACAAGACATGATGTATAAGCCCGATTACACACCACCTACTGCTATTATTATGGGGTCAGAGGAAGATGGTGTTTCTCCTGAGTTTTTGAAAATGTGTGATGCAAGAGCTAAGATTCCTTTGGCTGGAAAAATTGCTTCCTTAAATGTTTCGGTTGCTACTGGTGTTATTTTATATGAAGCAATAAGACAGAGAGGGTAATATGACCCTTGACCATTTCAGAGAACATTTTCTTTCGTTTAAAGGAACAACAGAAGAAATGCCTAAAAAATTAAAAGAACAATTATGAGTTGGTTTGCAAACTGGTTTGATTCCTCCTATTACCATATCCTCTATAAAAATAGAGATGAAAAAGAAGCAGAACTTTTTATTGAGAATCTGATAACGAAACTCCAAATTAAAAAGGAGAGTAAACTCATTGATATTGCTTGCGGAAAAGGCAGACATGCCACTTATTTTAATTCCTTAGGATTAGATGTTATTGGGGTAGATTTATCTCCCAACAGCATAGCTACTGCCACAAAAAATGAAAATGCAACTTTGCAATTTGCAGTGCACGATATGCGTGAGGTATATAAAAAAAATAACTTTGACATTGCAACTAACCTGTTTACTTCTTTTGGTTATTTTGAAAAAGAGAAAGATGAGCAAAAAGCAATAAATGCTATGGCTAAAAACTTAAAGTCAGGAGGATTTTTAATTATTGATTTTATGAATGTAAAAAAGGTAATTACGAACTTAGTACCCAAGGAACAAAAAACAATTGATAATATTGTATTCAACATAACACGGAAAGTAGAAAATGGGCACATCATTAAAGATATTGAGATTATTGATGGAACAGAAAAACAGCATTTTCAAGAAAAAGTAAAGGCAATAACATTAGCTGATTATTCTGAATTTATCAGCAATGCAGGGCTAAAAATTATTGATATCTTTGGCAATTATAAGTTGGAAGATTTTGATTCGATTTTTTCTGATAGATTAATCTTAATTTGCAAGAAATGAATTTAATAACACTAGGACTATTATTTGCATCTGTAATTGCTGGAGCAATTATAGTTGAAATTTTTAACATTAAAAAAAGTAAGAATATCCAGTTGCTTTTAACTTTTAGTGGCGCATATCTTCTTGCTGTAAGTTTACTCCATTTACTTCCTGAACTTTTTGAGCACAACACATCAAAGCATATCGGTCTTTATATATTAGGTGGTTTTTTAATCCAGATTTTGTTAGAATATTTTTCACAAGGGATAGAGCACGGTCATTTTCACAAAAGTAATACTATACCTTTCTCAGTACTCATCAGTCTTTGTCTGCACGCTTTACTAGAGGGAGTTCCTTTAGGAGGACATCTTCATCATCATGCACATAATGCCTTACTTACTGGAATTGTATTGCATAAAATGCCAGTCGCTATTGTTTTGATGACAATATTCCTTCAAAGCAATATAAGTAAAACAAGAGCTTATTTCTATTTGTTACTTTTTGCATTAATGTCTCCTCTTGGAGTTTTTTCAGGAAGTCTTTTTGCTGATTTAGTAGAATTTCATAATGAAATAATGGCAGTAGTTATTGGGATTTTCCTTCATATTTCAACAACAATATTATTTGAAAGTAGCGAAGGACATAAATTCAATTCAAAAAAGATTTTTTCTATTTTGTTAGGAGCAGCTATTGCTTACTTAAGCCTTTTAAAATGAATCAAAAATACATCATAACTGGAGCCCCTGGAACAGGTAAAACTTCCATTATAAATGCACTAAAAAAAAGAGGATATTCCTGTGTTGAGGAGAACTCAAGAGAAGTTATTGCTGAACAGATCATAAATAGAGGAGAAATTCTTCCTTGGAAAAATCAAATTGCTTTTGAAAATTTAATTTCACGTAAACGCGCCAAAAAATACGAAAGCATTACCAAAGATGAAATCTATTTTTTTGACAGAAGCACTATTGATTGCATTGCATACCTAAAAGTAAATAATTTAGAACCTTCTGAAGAAATATTAGAGGCAATAAAAACTTGTAAATTCAACTCAAATGTTTTTTACACTCCTATTTGGAAAGAAATTTACACAAATGATAGTGAACGAAAAGAAGATATTATCACTGCAAAAAACATAGAAAACGTTTTACTCACTACTTACCAATCCTTTGGTTATACTTTAGTGGAAGTGCCTAAATTACCAGTTAATAAACGAGCTGCTTTTATTCTATCCAGAATATAGTTTTCTACTTATTTTGTATTATTTTTGCCCAAGTTTTAATAATCAAAAATAAAAAATTATGTCAATATTAGTAGGTAAAAAAGCGCCATCATTTTCTGCATCAGCAGTAATAAAAGGTGGGCAAATAGTAGCAAATTATTCTTTAGATCAGTTTGTAGGGGAAAAACCCGTATTATTCTTTTTCTACCCTATGGATTTTACTTTCGTATGTCCAACAGAATTATTTGCATTTCAAAATAAATTAGCTGAATTTGAAGCAAGAGGAGTAGAAGTAGTTGCTTGCTCAACAGATACAGAACAATCACATTGGGGATGGTTACAAATGGATAAAGCAGAAGGTGGTATTAAAGGTGTTACTTATCCTTTAGTTGCTGATACTTCTAAAACAATTTCAGCAAACTTTGGTGTGTTAGCTGGAGATTATGAATTAGATGAAAATAACAACATGTGCGCAACAGGACCAATGATTGCTTACAGAGGACTTTTTTTAATTGATAAAAATGGAGTCGTACAACATCAAATTGTTAATAATTTCCCATTAGGAAGAAATGTTGATGAGGCTTTAAGAATGGTTGATGCTTTACAACATTTTGAGGAAAATGGAGAAGTATGTCCTGCAAACTGGAGTAAAGGTGATGACGCTATTAAAGGAACACACGAAAGTGTAGCTGATTATTTAGCTAAACAATAATTAAATTAAAATCTAAATTTTAAAACCCTACTCTTTTTGAGTGGGGTTTTTTATTTTTGCAATATGCAAGTTCCAAAATTTTTACTCAAATTTGTAATGAATATATTCCCTCCATTATTATTTAACAGAATAGTGTTAAAGGAAATTTCTGATGATTTCTTAGAAATGAAAGTGGTATTAAGACGAGCTCTTTTTAATATGAATTTTCATAAAACTATTTTTGGAGGAAGCATCTTTTCAGCTTGTGACCCTTACTTTCCGACTATGTATTATCACATTTTCGCAAACAAAAAAAGGAAACTAATTATCTGGTTAAAATCTGCTGAAATACAATATTTACGCCCTGCTGATTCATCATTAAAACTTCATTTTAAAATTACTGAGAAAGATATACTGTTAGCAGAAAAGACTTTGGATGAAAAGAGTAAATTTGAAATATGGCACACAGTGGAAGCCGTTAACAAAAATGGTATTGTTTGTGCAAGAGCAAACATGCAAGTCTATTTAAAAGATGATATAAAAAAAGAGAATTTAGGTTTTTAACCCTTTTGAATTAAAACAGTTGCATAAGCAGAAACACCTTCCTGCCTGCCAACAAAACTTAATTTTTCAGTTGTAGTAGCTTTTATTGAAACTAAATCAATATCTACTCCCATGCATGATGCTAATACTTTTTGCATCTCAGGAATATATGGTCCAATTTTTGGTATTTGTAAGCAAATTGTAGAGTCAACATTACCTAATTCATATCCCCTTTCTCTGATAAGTTTAATTACTTCTTTAAGCAATAACTTACTATCTACTCCTTTGTATTTTGGATCAGTATCAGGAAAGTGTTTTCCAATATCCCCAAGATTTGCAGCTCCTAATAATGCATCACAAATGGCATGAATTAATACATCAGCATCCGAATGGCCAAGACCTCCTTTTGTATGAGGGACAACAATACCACCAAGCCAAAAGTCTAAACCTTCTTTTAATTGATGTACATCAAAACCAAAACCGACTCTAAAACTCATACTTAATTAATTTCTTCTATTGCCCCAAAATCCCAAGTTAATGAGAATCGCATTGTATTAGCTAATGGATTTGTTGCTCCAACATTATTATTTGCATTTACCAAATAAGAAAAATCAATTGTATAAACAGTGTATTTCATACCCATACCAAAAGTGAAATACTTTCTACCTCCTTTTGTATCGTGCTCATTAAAATAACCAGCTCTTAATGCAAACTGATTAGCATACCAATATTCTCCACCCACAGAATACATCAACTCTCTAAATTCTTCTTTAGTTCCTCCTGGAGCGTCCCAAAATGATTGGAAAATACCACTTACAACACCTACTTCTGGATCCATACCTGATGACCAAGTATTATTTCTAGAATTATAATCACTTGGGGGGGTTGGTACTAGTAATTTATTTAAATCAAAAGCTATTGAGACTTTATTATAATCATCAATATCAGCTCCTAATGCAGTTCCCAATCTAAGATTAATTGGAATAAAATCATTAGTTGCAGTTTCAGTATATTTAATCTTACTTCCAATATTTGAAATATTACAACCAATAGCTAAATCTATATCCTTACCACCTATTCTAATTGGTTTACTATAAAATCCTGAAACATCTGCTGCAAAAGATTTTCCTGAAGCTGTTTCAATCTCTCCAGCTGATTGCCCTCCAGTAAGATCAGAAAGAATATACTTACCTGCTACTGAAAGTGAGAAATCATCTGAAAGCTTCCTGGAGTATGCAGACCCTATTAAATACTCATTTGGTGTGTAATTCCCTATCAAACCACCATTTACATCCGTAAAAGTAATCTGTCCTAGAGAAAAATAACCTAACTCAAAACCTATAGCTTGCTTATCTCCAATTTTTTTATAGCCAGTAACATATGATAAATTTATATCATTCACAAGAGAACGCAACCAAGGCACAAAAGAAATAGAAGCTCCCAAATCATTTTCATTAAATACTAATTTTGCTGGATTCCAATGCATAGAATTCACATCTGGAGTTGTCGCAACCCCAACATCTCCCATTGCACCTGCTCTAGCATCAGGCCCAATCAATAAAAATGGAACTGCAGTAGTAATTGTATTTAACTCATCTTGAGCAAAAACATTGAACATTAATAGTAATGCAATTATAATTCCAGTTATTTTTTTCATTTTCATAATTTAGTTTGCAAATATACTTCTTTTTATTGTGTGGATTAACGCATTTACTGTGGCAATAGTATAATCCTAATTGATTTTGAAGTAAAAGCGCCATCCTCAGGATAAATATTAAGTTTTGCAATATACATCCCTGCACTTAAATTACCACCATACTCATCTTTACCATTCCAGTTTATTGGCCCCACTCTATAACCATCATCATTATAAGTTTCTTCAAATTGTTTAACTAAAACTCCAGTAATAGAGTAAATCTCAAGCACTACATCCAAATTTTGATTAGGTTTATTATGCTGGAAATAAATATCAGTAGAAGAAGAAAATGGATTGGGATAAGTAATATAATCAGCAATTGTAAATTCATTTTCATCAGAAACGACAAAACTAATTGTTGCTTGAGAAGAATTATTAAATACATCCCAAACCTTTAAAGTTAGCGTATGTTCTCCCTTCTCCAAATTATAGAGTGGAAAATTGATTATTCCTTTTGTAAAATCATCTTTTGCTGCTTCATAAAAATCATTTAACACATAAGGATTAGAAGTGTTTCCATCCAACACAGCAGTAATATCATGTCCAATTCCGTTTCCAACCGTATTTATTCCACTCTCATCAAATACATCTGCAATTAAAATTGGATTTTCATTAGTAATTCCTCCATCTTTAAAAGTTCGAGTATTGATAAAAAGACTCAATTCTGCTTCATCATAATCATAAACAACATTATCAGCACTTCCACCAATTACAAATTCCTTTTCGCTTCCACTTGCATCAACAGGGTTTTCATCATCACTTACAGCATAATACGAAATTTTCCCAGCACCATAATTATAAGCAATATCTTTAGGAACTATAAAAGAAAAAGAGAATTTTCCATCTTTTACTGTTGCAGCACCTTTATATAAAATATTATTTTGATCTCGATAAGGCATAGGAGTACAACTCTCTTGTCCTAAAGTTGTTTTAATAAGTTCTTTATCATAAACTGTGGGATAAATTGTACCATTAAAATCAGAAATAAAAAAACCACCCTCCTCAATTTCTCCTTCAATAGTTACTTCTGAAAGTGCTTTTAAAGTATCTGAAACAATTGTTGTTCTTACATCATATTGAGGATATGCCAATCGTAAGGCAGGATCCCCTAGAAGTGTGAAATTCCTATTATTAACTGAAGTTCCGCTTAACACTTTGGTGGTTTTAAATAAATCCCCCAACCTAGGAAATTCACCATCTTGCTTTTTAAAAATATTCTGAATAAACTTTGTATTTAAGTTATAGTTAGGACCCACAAAAACCAAACGAGTTGTACTTAATAAAGCTATAGCCCCTCCATTTTCATTTAACAAAACATATTCTCCTGCTGATTTCTCCTCTGGGTTATCAAAATAGGAGAATTTGCAAGTAGCAGTCATAAATAATGGAAGGTTATCAATATTACTCCATTTGTTAATTTGATCCACTTCTAAAATTCTTTCTTGAGTCAATCCTAAGGGTCCACCATGTCCAGTATAATTAATAAGTAGAGCTCCTTTATCTACTTTGTTATTTATTGCACTTTGAGTAGCTGGACTTCTAGGACCTCCAGGAGTTGATTCCTGATAATAATTATCTAAATATATTTTCTGAATATTTATCTCATCATAATTAT